>JAJRCL010000161.1 GCA_028679035.1 Methanomicrobiales archaeon
ATGCGTGTACTGGTTGCCTATGCATCGCGGACTGGATCCACCGCAGAGATCGCACAGGCAATAGGAAAGGAGCCGGAGGGGACGGGTATCCACGTCATGGTATCAGATGTGCATAACGTCGCTTCCATGGAGGGATACAACGCCGTGGTGATTGGGCCGCCGGTCTATATGGGATAACCCGGATAAGTCCGTTGCCCGGTTCGTTACCCGTCACCGCGAGCGCCTGCAAGGGCTCCTGGTCGCGATCTATGCCGTTGGGATGGCTCCCGTGGATGCAAAAAGGTCGGATCAGCTGAAGGTGTGCTCAGGAACCTGCAGGAAATGCTTGTGCCGCTGCAACCGTCAGCGATAACGTTGTTTGCCTGAAGACTGGATCCGTCCCGTATGTCACTGATGGATCGGGCGATGACCCGGCTCATGTGTGTGCAGACCAGCGATTTCCGGGACTGGGCAGCGATCCGGGTTTGGGCCCAGACTTCCGGCTCTGTTGAAAATCGGATCATGAGGATTCAACGGCACGTACGGGTTATCTTTTTATAATCAATCGATCACGATGTGAGCGTTGATCGCCATGGACCCCGTTTCACCGGTAAAAAGCATCCAGATTCTGAAATGGCTTGTTATTGCCCTCCTCATTGTGGTTATCGGAAGTCTCCTTCTCTTCGGAGGGGTGCTGTTTGCGAGAGCACAGGGAACCATCACCGGCACCGTTTCCATCGGGCCCCTCTGTCCCGTTGAGCCCTGCAATGTCACTCCGGATCAGCTACAAACCGCCTATGCTGCCCGTAAAATCCTTGTTTTTGATCAGAACAGGGTCCTTGTCAGCACGGTGTCCATCGGCGCAGACGGGCATTATGCTGTGATGGTTCCGGCAGGGAAGTATACCATCGAGCTCAGGCCGAATGGTATCGACCGAAGCCCGGATGTCCCGGCGCTTGTCGAGGTCTCTGCGGGCGGGTTTACCGTTCAGGACATCCATATCGATACCGGGATTCGGTGACCGGGAAATCCCAGATTCCATTCCACCACGTTCGCGAACGATGGTAGAGAGATTATACGCGATAACACCACCGACGGTGAGTGTCAGGACACCAATGACCAGCAGGGGATTTATTTTCCGGAGACTGAGAAATTGTATCAGCGAGAGAAAATGATCAGGAAAATCAGATCTCGCTCATGGGGAAAATACTCTTTCGTGAACGGAAAAATCCGTCATCTTTTATGATGCACACATGGAATCATCACAAAATCCCGAAGAACAGTATCGTTATAATGATTTCTGCCCTGAGGAAAATACCTCCATTCTTGGTTTTTTCACATAAACCCACGTTTCAGGACAGGCTTTTTCAGCTCAGGTCTCCTTATAATAGAAGGAAATGACAGGAAGCCTTGAGGAGCAGATTAAGGAGCTGGAGGACGAGATCCGGAATACCTCCTACAACAAGGCGACCTCAAAGCATATCGGCCGGGTAAAGGCAAAGATCGCACGGCTCAAGGATGACGCGGTAACCCGGGCGATGCACTCTGCCGGGGGCACCGATGGATTTTCTGTCAAGAAGTCCGGGGATGCGACCGTAGTGCTGGTCGGGTTTCCATCCGTCGGAAAGTCCACGCTCCTCAATACCCTGACCGGGACACACAGCGCCGTTGCCTCCTATTCCTTTACCACAACCACGGTCGTTCCCGGCGCAATGGAGCACCGTGGCGCCAAAATCCAGATTCTGGATATCCCGGGCCTGATCGCCGGTGCGGCGATGGGAAAGGGGCGGGGGAAGGAAGTGATCAGCGTCGTACGGGGAGCGGATCTAATCCTGATCCTCGTCGATGTGTTCAATGAAAAGCATCTCGACGTACTCCTGCGGGAACTCTATGACGCCGGGATCCGGGCAAACTGTAAAAAACCCGATATCACCATCAAGAAAACTTCCTACGGAGGCGTGCGGGTGAGTGCCGTCGGGGAACTCACGCTGGAGGATGACGAGATCCGTGCCATCCTCTCGGAACAGAAAATGATGAACGCCGATGTGCTCATCCGTGGTGGTGCCTCACAGGATGACCTGATTGATGCGATGCTGGGAAGCAGGATTTATGTCCCGGCGTTTGTGGCCGTGAACAAGGTAGACCTTGTCGAGAAGAGCACCTACCGGGAGATTGAAGAGGATCTGACTGAAAGATTTTCCGAACCACCAGTCATGATCTCAGCCCAGACCGGGTACCATATGGACGAGCTGAAGGACGCAATCTTCGATCACCTGGGGTTCATGCGGGTGTACATGAAACCGCAGGGCGGGGAGGCTGACCTGGAAGAACCGCTCATCATTTTCCGCAATTCTACCGTGGAAGACGTCTCCCGTAAACTGCACAAGGACTTCGTGGAACGGTTCCGGTACGCCCGGGTATGGGGAAAATCGGCAAAACACCAGGGGCAGCGGGTAGGCTTGAATCACCGTCTCGCGGACGGTGATTTACTGTCGATCATTATCCGCCATTGAGCCGCACTTGCAGGCCCGTCGCATGGATTCTGGCAACCCGGTGACCAAAGATCGTGTGCTCCACCGGTATGCCGATGAGCCGTTGATCCGGAGATATCTTCCCTTTATTGAGCGCGAAATCATTCCGTTCGACTATTTTCACGTCTACCGTGACTGGCTGCGGATGCGGAAAGGTATGCACCGGCTCACCGTTCTCTTCATTGCTGAATCTCCGCCCTGGCGGGGTATCGCCGGGCTGCCAACCGGTGATGTGGAGAATTACCGCTATTTCTATAACGATGCCTGCCGGGCACCTGCCACCCTTCGCACAGCCATACTCTCCCGCCTCGATCTTACCCGATCGATCGGTGATGACGGGCGCCTGCCGTGCTTTCGGGACCATCACCTGTTTCTTACCGACACCCTCAAGTGCGCAATCTACAAAGACCGGCACCCTTCCCTGCCGAAATCCCTGGTTCATGCCGGGGTCCAGATCCTGCGGGAGGAAATAGACTGGCTGTGCCCGCAGTATATCGTGACTATGGGCTCGACCGCTTTTGCAGCGATACGGGAAATTTATCCCGGGGAATTCGGCGGGTACCGCCGACTTTCTGATGTGCCGATCGGCCTTGTCCAGAAACGAATTCTGGTGATGCCATACCCGAATTCAAGAAACCGGGGGAATTTTGGGGATCGCCTGGAATCGTCTTTCTCACTCGTGAATGCCCTTATCAATCAATCCTGATGGATGCCCGGTGCTCCGATCAACCAGGTACATAAAAAGGATAGTTGTTTAATTTCTTCGGATTCTTCGTGCGGCAAGGACAATGATCAGACCAGCACCCGCGAGTACCCAACTGAACCCGGGCAACTCGGTTGTTGTTGCGGTCACCGGGGGTTCCGGAATGACATCGATGTTGGGTGTGCTGGAATTGATGGTAAAGGCCCTTCCGGTCGGGAGTATGTAGCGCAGGCTCGCCGGCGAAAGGGTGAAGGATCCGGTATTCTGGGGCCTGATGGTGTACTGGAGGATCTTTGTCTCATTGGGGCTGAGCGAGGAGTATGATCCCTGGTAATCGCCGCTCACGAACTGGAACGCTGCGGGAGGCGTATCGTTAAGCCGGAGGTTGTAGAGGTTGCCGGAGCCGGTGTTCTTTATCATAATCGTCACCGTTACAACCTGGCCCACGTACGCACGTCCCAGATTCAGTGATTTTGTGATCTCGGCCTGTGCTGGCGGCAGAGGCGTACCCGTCGGAACGGTAGCCGTCGCCGTGGTTACCGTCGTCGTGATCGGTGCTGCACCAAACCCCGCACGCTTTGACGCAAAATGGGTCTGCACCTCCCCAAGGGAGAGCGGGCGGGAATAGACCGCGACTTCATCGATCCTGCCGTTGAAATAATATTCGGGGGTGCTGCGCATCCGGCCGATGGCATACTCATCGGCCCCCCGGACATCATCGAACCAGGCGCTGCTGCCTTCTGAAGGCTGTTGCTTCCCGTCGATAAAGAAGGAACTTGTCGTACCGTCGTGGACAACAACCACGTGATGCCATGTGTTCGGCGTCAGGATGCTCTGCATGGCGATCACCCTCTTTCCGTTCGCATCGATGGAAAAACCGAGTCCGGGCAGGGAGGTGAGATACAGCTGAAGGGTGTTCTGCAGCGACGTATCACGCACCGATACGATCTGCTGGCAGCATCGGACTTCACGGGGGAATATCCAGGCCTCGATACTTCCCTGTGCGATGGATATCTGCGGATTTCCGAGATCCACATAACTGTTCACCCCGTTAAATTCCAGCCCTTTTCCACTCACTCCGTCAGACCAGGTGGCATCGTAGATCAGACCGGAATGGCCGTTCCCTGATGCATCCGACACGACATTTCCTTTCCCTTCGTCAAAGTGCAGGACCAGCACTTCATCCGGAAGGGCTGTTGCCACAGCAGGGAGAAGCAGCAGCAGGACAACCACCATACCGGCACCGGTCAGGCCATTTTTACCCATGAACACCAAAACTGGTTCCTCCATACATCATACCGGGGAAAACCCCTCTGCAGATCACGATCCCGGGAAAACTGGAATAAATCGCTGGTGGAGATTTGTACGGGATGTATCTGCACTGATGTGAAATTGGCTGAAATTCATAAATATTTTTCGAACCGGGCTCAGAGAAACGCCTGCATAGGGCATGAGGACGAAGTAACCCGGATTATCAGATCAGGGCCGTTTCGTTTGAAGAAAAAGGGTTTGGAAGGATCCTGCACATCACCAGGAAACGCGGATCGCTTCCTCAAGGGGCATCGCCGGCGTTACATGGGCGACACCAAGGCCGCTGAACGGGGCCGTAATCTTGAGAATGGACTCCGCGTCCGGCGCATCGAAGATTGCAAGGGACACGTGTTTTCCGATAAGAATGTACCGGTTGATCACTTTAACTTCGGAGGGGAACCGGAAATGTTTCCACATTTCGAGGACCCGGTGGGTATGATCCGGGTCAAACGTGAATTTCAGCACGAACAACATAGTCTCAGCACCAACGCCCCGCGGATTTGAGGCAACGGGGCATTGCGTAGGGATGAGCCAACCGGCATATAATAGTTGTGCCCTTGGGACTGGAAGGAAACGATCAGGCTGGTCCCGGTTGATTCTCACGCAGGGCTGCATCAATGAGCGGGAGCGGTGCGGTTGTCTTGATACCGGTGCCGGAAAAATGCGTCCTCGTGGCAGGGTACCCTGCCGTGCGGATTGCCTGGATCAGATCCCCGATTTTAGGCGGCGACAACCGCAGTCGTTTGGCGAGGGCATGGTAATCATAAAAACCAGCGATGGACAGCTCCTCACGGCAGGTCAGGAGCAGCTTCTGGAGGTGTATTGCCGAGCCGAATGTGTATTCCGGGAGGACCTGCAGCATCCTGTCCAGGATATCCGGCTCGTTGACCGGCCCGATCCAGAGGGGGCCGACTGGCGCAAGCGTTTCGCTGCATAAGGGACACGTCTCCCGCCAGGGTAGTGGCCCGACCACCTCACTGCGGAACGGACAATTCGGACACTGGAGGATGAACCCGATGTGACCGATGGTCGCTTCTGCGGCTTTTACGCCATCCTTAACCCCGAGATGGAGGCGTATGAAGTGCTCGTACGAGAAGGAGAAGAGCGGCTGGATCCCCCGGTCGTACTTCACCATCTCCCGTGCGACGAATCCCAGGAGTATGCGAAGTCCCACCTCTCCATGGTACTCGGTATTTCTCGGGACTGCACCATACCGACGGATTCCGGCTTTCAGGTGTGCCCCGCACAGGGGCGCAGTGTCGGTCGCGGAGACGAACAGGTAGCTTCGTGCCGACCGGCAGGCAGCATCGGTAAAAGGGGCCGGCGTCCCGAACGGATCGATGTCGATGGCATCAAATTTACGCCGGCTCATGAGCGTATTGGCATCCTCACACAGAATCTCGCAGTTAATACCATTTTCCTGGGCGTTCCGGGCGATGAGGGCGGCTGCGGCCGGGTCACGGTCATTAATAACGACGGGAATCCCGAGCTCGTTTCCAATGCGGACACCCCGTGCGCCGGTCGCACCCATAGCATCGAGATAGACGTCGGGACAGGCACATGCGAGGAAGAGGATGGTTGCATCACGGTTGATTTCCATCCGCCGGTTGTAGAACACGTGTGCACTGGCGGGAGGAAACGGGTGGTTTGGATCCTGTACCGGAACAATAAGGGTTGTCCTGCCTTCCTGGACGCGTTCGCATTCCATTGCTCATCACAGTTCCGGAAGGATCGGGCATATACCTTTGCGGGAGCAAACACATCGATCGGGTCGTGAGAAAAAAATGGATCCCATTGCCCGCACCATCTGGACGGTCGGTCATTCGACGCTGACGATGGAAAAATTTCTCGAAATGCTGTCTGCACACGCGATCATTATCATCGTGGACGTGCGCAGCATTCCACGTTCCCGTCGCAGTCCATGGTTCAGCGGTGACAACCTTGCTGGAGCGCTGCACAAGGCGGGTATTCATTACATTTGGATGCCGGCGCTGGGGGGGGTTCCGGTCTCCCCGGAAGGATTCGGTCAATACCGGCTGGAGCGATCCTTCGTTCCGTGGGTACGCTGATTACATGCAGACGGGGGAATTTTCCCGTGCCATGGAGGAACTCATCCACACCGCTGAAAGCGGCCGGACTGCCGTGCTCTGTGCCGAAGCAAACCCGTACCACTGCCATCGGCGCCTTATCGCAGATAGCCTCGCAGCCCGATCCATCCGGGTTCTGCACATCACCTCCGTGCACACCCCACCGGTACATCGAATGACGTCCTTTGCGCAGGTCCGCGGAACGAGTATCATTTACCCGGGGAACGGTCCGGAGGATCGGCAGGAATCTCTGCTCTGAAGGTAACCTCGCGGCAACACGGGATTTGGGAATTGCGCAAAGAATCTATATATTTTCGTGCTCCACATAGAGGAGAACATCAGCGATTGTTCTCCATCTGGATTTTCGGGGCTTGTGGCCTAGCCTGGATAGGGCGTTGGCGTCCTAAGCCAAATGTCGGGGGTTCGAATCCCCCCAAGCCCGTCGTTCCCTGCATCATTCCTGTATATTGAAGAGCAACCGGCGCATACATGTGCTGCCGATGCACGCAATGGGATATTTCCGTATTACGCGACCGGTAAACGCGATCGTCGCAGGTCTTGCCACCATCCTCGGCTACCTGATCGCAGGTCATTTTCCCGGGCCGGAACTGCTCCCGTTGATCCTCACCGTCATCCTCGTGACCGCCGCGGGAAACACCATCAATGACTACTATGATGCGGCGATTGACCGGGTCAACCGCCCCGACCGGCCCATCCCCCGCGGGGAAGTCTCGATGCACGGGGCCTACATCATTGCCTGTGCCCTTTTCGCCCTGGGCATTTTCGCAACGATCGCAGCAAACCTGCTCTGCACCGTGATCGCCCTCTTCAATTCCCTGCTCCTGATCGGATATGCGGCAAAGCTCAAACGTATCCCGCTCGCCGGGAATCTCGCTGTTGCGTATCTCTCGGGGAGCATATTCCTGTTCGGAGGAGCCCTCGCGGGAATATCGGGGATCATCGCAAATCTTCCGCTCGCGGTCATCACGATGCTTTCCATGCTCGCACGGGAAATCCTCAAAGCGGCTGAAGACCTCAAAGGGGACGCGGTCGGCGGCGCTCGTACCCTTCCGATGGTCACCGGTGTGCGCTCCAGCGTGTATATCGCCATTGCCGCTATTGCGGGGGCATGTGGACTTGCTCTTACCCCGATCGTAAAGGGCTGGGGGATCACCTATCTCGCACTGATGGTCCCGACAACCCTTTTTCTTCTCGTCGCCGTCCTCCGGGCGCGGGACTGTGCTACCCCGGAATGTGTCCGGTTATCCGGCTCAACACGCTTACTCAAACTGGGAATGTTCCTTGCACTCGCCGTTCTTATCGCAGCGGCGTTGTACCCGTCCTGAACGCTGCAGGCGCCGGGATTATATAGCCGAATGACGTGGGGGATAGCATGCGACCCCTCTCAGAAGCACCCCTTCCCGGTCCGCTTGCCCGGCAGGTCCTTGAGCGGGACCGGGCGGTGATCAGCCCATCCACCGACCGCTCCCTTCCACTGGTGCTTGCGCGGGCCGAGGGCTCCACACTCTGGGATACGGACGGCAACCGCTACATCGATTTTGCCGCCGGAATTGCGGTGATGGCGCTCGGCTGGAAGCATCCGGACGTGCTGCAGGCAATGGAACGGCAGATACACCTGATCACTCATGGTGCCTTTTATGACTTCTGCTCGGACCCTCCCGTGCGGTTTGCAGAAAAACTGGTCTCCTTGCTGCCAAAGAACCTGGACCGGGTTTTCCTTGCAAATTCCGGGGCGGAAAGTAACGAAGCCGCGATCAAGCTGGCACGCTACCATACCGGAAGAAAATATTTTATCGGGTTCTATGGCGGATTCCACGGGAGAACCATGGGGGCCCTGTCCTTTACGGCAGGGAAGGTGGTCCAGAGGGACCGGTTCGGGCCTTATCTACCGGTCATACACATTCCGTATCCGAATCCATACCGCCCCTTCGGTGGAGATTCCCGCACCTGCGGAGAGGCGGTGCTGGGATTCCTTGAGGACACTGTCCTGAGAAAAGAGGTCGCCCCGGGTGAGGTTGCCGGCGTGCTTGTGGAACCGATCCAGGGGGAGGGGGGGTACATCGTCCCACCGAAGGGGTTTCTTGCCGGTCTCCGGCGTCTCTGCGACGATCACGGCATGCTGTTGATCGATGACGAGATACAGGCCGGGTGTTTCCGCACCGGGCGGTTTCTTGCGATCGACCATGACGGGGTAGTGCCGGATATTGTCTGCCTTGCCAAGGCGATCGGGGGAGGACTCCCGCTCGGTGCCA
>JAJRCL010000162.1 GCA_028679035.1 Methanomicrobiales archaeon
CGTGAGCGGCACCGGTCTTTTGCTGACCGTGTCGATTACCTACCGGTTATACGAGGAGATCGCGAGTCAGCAGATCATGGAAATGTATCCGGTCATGCGTCAGTTCTTTGGAAAGGAGTAAGGGAACCATGGGGAAAAGGGTCGTTATCACCGGTGTTCCGGGTGTAGGAAAGACCACGGTGATCAACAAGGGGCTCGAGATCCTGCTCGCAGAAGGGGTAACGTACGAGTCGATTAACTTCGGCACGTTCATGTTCGAAACTGCGGTGCAGGACGGGCTCGTCCGGGACAGGGACGAAATGCGCAGGCTTGACAGGACTATCCAGAAACGCCTGCAGAAAAATGCGGCAGCAGCGATCGGAAAGAACGAAGGAAACATCATCATCGACACCCATTGCTCGGTCAAAACCCCGAAAGGGTACCTAGCCGGCCTTCCGGAATGGGTGCTGCGGGAACTCAACCCGGACACTATCATCCTTGTCGAAACCGATGAGGACCAGATCCTTATGCGCCGGCTGAACGACCCTACCCGGGTCCGGGATATGGATTCGGCAAAGGAGATACTCGAACACCAGCAGTTCAACCGCTCCCTTTCCGCCGCATACGCGGTCATCACCGGCTGTACGGTGAAGATCGTGAAGAACCAGGACTATCTGCTGGAGCGGGCTGCCGCTGACATGGCAGCCGTGCTCAGGTGAAGACGATGGTCGACCTCGGCAAACACGGCACCACGATCACCCTCATCCTCATGTTCGTGATGTTGATCTCGTACAGTATCGAGCCCATCCGGGTTACGGTCGGTGCAGCGATGGATGTGGTGTTCGGACCGCTCGTCAACATGCCTCCCGCCGGTCTCGGGGTTCCCTTCTTTATCGTGGTGCTGGTCCTCTCTGCACTGACCGGGTTCTATTCTTCCGTGGTCCAGAAGTATACGGTTGACTACGAACACCAGACCGATGTGCAGAAACGGATGAAAGAGTTCCAGAAAGAGTACCGAGAAGCCCAGCTGTCCCAGGACGAAAAAAAGATAAAGAAACTGGAGGGGAAAAAGGATAAAATGATGGCAGAACAGCTCGAAATGTCGCGGGAACAGTTCAAACCCATGGCATTCATTCTCGTGCTGTCCGTTCCCATCTTCTTCTGGCTCCTCTTCCGGCTGAATGACCTGAATATCCTCCGGCACATCGCCCTTCCCCTGATCGGGATACGGACTCTGGAACAGGCGGCGCTGGGGCCGATTCCGGCATGGATCCTGTGGTACTTTATCTGTTCCATCACCATCAGCCAGATCATCCGAAAAGCGATGAACATCGGAGGGATCTGATGAAAATTACGATCAGCGGCCCGCCGGGAAGCGGTACAACGACGCTTGCCGAGCATCTGGCCCACCGCCATGGGTATCTGCTGATCTCGGCCGGAGAGCTGTTCCGCCAGATGGCAAAGGAGAAAGGGCTCGATATCGCCCAGTTCGGTAAAAGCGCGGAAAATGAGTCGGCAATCGATGCGCTCATCGACGCACGCCAGAAGGACGTAGCTGCCGGGCATGAGAATGTGATCATCGAAGGAAGACTTTCCGGCTGGATGATCGAGGATGCCGACCTGAAAATCTGGCTCAACGCTCCCACGTCGGTGCGGGCGAAACGAATCGCACACCGTGATGGCGGGGATGAATACGCCGCACGCAAAAAGACCGTTGAGCGGGAAGAATGTGAGTACCGGCGATACAAGAAGTACTACAAGATCGATATCAATGATCTCTCCCCTTACCATCTGGTAATCGACACCGAGCTCTGGAACCCGGACCAGCTTGCCTGCATTGTCGATCTTGCCATGGGGTACCTGAAGAAGTAAGTCCTCATTTTCTTGAACGTCTCTTGAAAATAGATCCCGACAATAACGGGCAATGCGGTTTCATCTTATCATAAATTGCATATCAAGATTCTTGTTTTCAACACTCCATGAGACATAATTTACCTGCAGCACAGCACGAATATCCTTATTCTCCGCGAGGGGCAAAATAGAAATATTGCATGAAGAATCCTTTCCACATCATGCTGGTGCCCACCCTTGGATGCCCGGCACGCTGTTCCTATTGCTGGAGTTCCGAGAGTACATCACCCGTAATGAGCATTGACACCGTACGGGACACCGTCGCGTGGCTGAAGGATTTCCGATCCGATCGTCTGACGATTACCTTCCACGGGGGAGAGCCACTCCTCGCCGGAAAGGAATTTTACGAAGCGGCACTTCCCTTGTTGTCTCAGGGCCTCGAACACCTCAGGCCGGAGTTTGCGATGCAATCCAACCTCTGGCTGATGACACCGCTCTTCGCACAGCTCCTCGCACACTACCATATCCCCATCGGGACGAGCATCGACGGGCCGGCAGACCTGAATGACCGTCAGCGCGGGAAGGGCTATTTTGATCGCACCATGCGGGGAGCGGAGATCGCGACTGCCAACGGACTGCAGGTGCGGTTCATCTGCACGTTCACCTCGGCATCGGTCCAGCAAAAGGAAGAGATTTTCCGGTTCTTCCTCGAGCATGGTTTCACCATGAAACTGCACCCGGCGCTGCCGTCTTTGCGGGACGGGGGAGCACAGGAGTGGACCCTGGAACCGGATGCCTACGGGGACCTGCTTGTGTACCTCCTTGACCAGTCCCTGGAACACATCGGCCGGATCGAGATCATGAATATCAGCGACCTGGTCCGGTGCGTCTTCACCCGCCGGGGCACAGTGTGCACCTTTGCAGACTGCATGGGGAATACCTTTGCCATCGGTCCGGACGGGAGTATCTATCCCTGTTACCGCTTCATCGGCATGCCCGCGTATGTGATGGGAAACGTCGCTGACAAGCCGACCAAAGAGGATCTCGCTCACTCACCGGCAGGAATGCTGATGGCCAGGTTTAAGGAGTACGTGGATACCTCGTGCCAGAAGTGTACGCACATCCGCTACTGCCGGGGCGGGTGCCCGTATAACGCGATCGTCCCTACGTACGGAAAAATCGAAGGTGTTGATCCCTACTGCACCGCCTACAAGAGGATCTTTGGGGAGATTTCCGACCGGTTCAACCGGGAGATGCAGGAATCAGCTGAAATGAGTGTACCCCGTTTTGGGTATGGTCAACAGAAAAATCCCAAACCCTCGATGATGATGCTCATGCACCGGATCATTTTGCGATAACGAACGATCCCACCCTGGGGGAGGTATCCCGCACACCCTGATAGGCGATTTCGCAGGTGCTATGGTATCAGTATTTCGGAGGTTTCAAATTCAATCCACTCGTATCCCTGCAAGATCGACAAGCAACTCTTTTACTGACTGATAGCGCTGCCGGGGATCCTTTGAGAGACACCGCAGGATTATGGGATCAAGGGGCCGTGCTTCCGGGTTGATCGATAAGGGGAAGACAGGATCGCGGGTCAGGACGGCGCGGGTGATCGTGGCAAGATCTTCACCCTGGAAAGGAAGCCTGCCGGTCACGAGTTCGAAGGAAACCACCCCCAGCTGGAAAATATCGGTACGGTGGTCGGTACCTCCATATTCCGATGGGGCGACCTGCTCAGGGGCTGCATAGGAGAGAGAGAATCCTGTCACTGAAGGCATATCCGGATAGACGGTGCTCCGGCCGAGACCCCAGTCGGTTATTTTGGGAGTCCTTTCAGAATCGAGAAGGATGTTCGCTGGTTTTATGTCCCGGTGTATGATGCCCTTGCTGTGGGCATATGCAAGCCCCTGCGCAATTCCCGTAATGATCCGGATAGCATCCGGAAGGGGAAGCGGTTTCGGGACAGCGGAAAGAGACATCTCAATGTATTCCATTTCGACGAGAGGGATGGGGAGGATCGCCACGTAGGTCACCTTAACAATGTTGGGATGATTCAAATCCCGCCAGAGGAGCATTTCCTTGAGGAATGCCCGTCCGGTCGTTTCGGTGGTGGTGAGCGGGATCTTGACCGCAACCGTGAGTCCATCATCCTTTCTGACAGCCCGGTATACCCGGGCCAGCCCGCCGGTCGCAATCGGCACGATGTCGGTATACCTCTTTTCAAGAACTGCTGTATGCAGTCGGGGATCAGCCATATCCATGCCGATGAGCGTTTTATCATCGAGAGAGATGGTGTCGGGTCCAGGGGTTTCCGGCGAGAGCAAAAGGATTGCTGTATACAGGAGCGAACCGGTGAACAGGGCTGACGCTGCAATAATGGGATACGAAATTCCTCCGGTCGATATGAATGAGAGGGGGACAGTAACGACAAGGATCCCACTTCCGAGGAGATGGATTCCCAGAGTGAATGAAAGGCGACGGCTTATTACCAGTCCATATGCAAGCGCACAGGATGAACCGGTAACGACCCCGCCGATGATAGAGATACTCCGCACCAACCCCGATCCTTCTACTGGTAAAACCGTTGAAATAAGAAAGGCCCCGACCGCTGTCAGTAAAAACTGAACAATGCCGAATCCCCGGACGCGGGGACGAAACAATCCGGCGGGGTATCGCCGTAAATCCACAAATATCCCGAGGGCTGCGATTACAATCCCGGAAAGGATTTCCACAATTCTGTTTGCGGAGAGAAGCGGAGATCCGGTCCCTTCGGGTGGTCCTCCGGAACCCTGTCCGATCTGACTCGCCAGTGATGTTCCGTTCAAGGTCGGTTTCGACGGCTTATCCAGCGATGGCTCCAGAGTTGGATCCGGCGAACTGGTTGGAATCGGGGTGGGTGCAGGAACGGAAGGTAATATTTCCGGTATAGTGTGCGGAATCACTCTCCAATGCCAGGGATCGGGTGGATTCTGCCCCTGAATGCCAGTGCTGCCGGGTAAACCCGGGCCCATGGTGCCACCCTGCACCGGAGCTGCCAGCACTATCGTTCCAAGAAGGAATACGATGAGCACCACCATGCACGCTGCAATACGCTCCTTACCCCTCATGGTCAACCCTCACAAACACCAGCCGGGCCGAGGTCGGTCCCTTCCCCAGTTCCAGCATCTCACTCCCTACGAGAGGATACGGGCTGTTTCCTGTTATGGGAACACCGTTAACCGAAGTGCCGGACGTGCTATCGCAGTCCTGGATAAACCACTGCCCTTTTTCAAGGATAATTTCCGCATGGGGGCGGGAGATTCTTGTCACAGACGCATACCATGGCGAAAGCACGATCCCGGATACACCCCCGTGTGCAGATGCGCCACCCCTGCCGATCCAGGTAATCCCGCCGGAAAGAGGAATTATCCTTCCCTCTTCCGGACCGGTGAGAACCATCAGGGCAGCCTTTCCCTTCCCAATACCTATGCCGATCTCTTTCTCCAGGTCATCGAGCCTGCGTCGGATCGCGGGATCCTCTATCCATGGCCGGATTGCGTGAAATACTGTCAGTGCGCCAAGGACCCGGTCCATCGCTCGCGGGACCAGGGAAAACTTCCATACCGGGAATACGCCCCTGGGAGTGGGCTGCCCGAATCCGGCCTCACGCTGCACAAGTCCGACGCTGAGAAGTCGGTACATGTGTTTTTTGGTATTTTCATACGTGCTGCCCGTCTCTTTTGCGATCACCCGGAGATCTTTGCTTTCCCGCTCGATTGTTTTCAGAATCTGCAACCGCTGGGAATTTGCAAGAACTTCAAAGAGCTCGGAGAGGTCGTGAAAAAAATCGGCATCGTACGTAACAGCGAGGGTTGTAGAAGCAGGTACTGCAGACCCATCGCCCATAGTGTGTCCAGATTATAAATGACGGTACCGGTATTTTGTTGTTGCGACGTTCCCAATCCATCCCGCCCTGGGATGCATCGTTCCCACGGTTGAACTCCACGCATTTTATCAATTTATGAAACCGGAGCCTGCACCACTATACACGGTACGGGTTTTCCCTACCGTTGAGGTGGAAATACATGAATCTACCAGGATCTTTGATGGGGTTCGGGGCAATCACCCTGATACTCCTCGCGGTTGCCAGTCCGGCAATGGCTGCCAATTGGCAGAATCAGACCGCAAACCAGTCCGCGGGTACCTGTCCGATGCAGGCTGACTGCACCGGTGCGGGAACCTCGCACATGCACCGCTTCCAGAACACCACAGCCGGCGGATCCGATATGGCTACTCCTCCGGAAAATGGTGCCGGTCAGGAGAATATGTACCGGTTCCAGTGGGAACATACGATTCAGTCGGGTACCGGGATTGGAGCCGGTGAGGGATTGAATTCTGCAGGAAACGGTCCAAAATCCGGAACCGCGACAAGAACGCCGAACGGTAACTGTAACGGGGACTGCACTCGGGATCAAGGCCGCGATCGTGCACAGCTGCAGGATGGCTCCTGCGGCAACTGCACCCGGTCCTGAAGTATCCCATAGGGA
>JAJRCL010000163.1 GCA_028679035.1 Methanomicrobiales archaeon
ATGGCCGAGCGGCTGGCAAATGCACTCGAACGGGGCTGGTACTTCCGGAAGGCGGGATCAAGCATCATCCGCCGTGTCATGGAATCGGGCGCACTGGGATGTGAAGTGATCATCGCCGGAAAGCTGACCGGTCCCCGGGCACGCGTCCAGAAGTTTGTCGAAGGATACATCAAGCACTCCGGTGAGCCTTCCAAGACCATCGTGGAACGGGGATATGCGATCGCCGTGAAGAAACTGGGCGTCATCGGCGTCCAGGTGCGGATTATCCCGCCCGGTGCGAAGCTCCCGGACGACTTCCATGTCATCGAAAACAAGAAGGGCAAGGTAAAGCCGGTCGAGATCGCTGTTACCGAAATCGGCGAAGAGCCGCTCGAGGAAATCGAGACGATCGAGCCTACCATCAATGAGGAGGATGTCTGAATGGCTATCTTCCGTGCCCGTGAAGTGCACCAGATGAATGATGTCGAACTCACCGAAAACCTGCAGAAACTGGAGATCGAGCTGATGCAGAAATTCGGGAAAGTCAGCACCGGGGGTGCCAGTGAGAACCCCGGACGCATCCGCGAGATCAAAAGAACCATTGCCCGGATCAAGACCGTGCAGACTGCCCGGAGTAGCAAATGATCACCCCCCAGAACGTCCTCCGGCATGAACTGATTGGCCTCGCGGCCGAAGTGGTCCGGGCTTCCAACGGTACCTACTGCGGAGTCAGCGGTGTGATAACCGATGAGACCCGGAACATGCTGGTAATCCGGACGGCAAGGGGTGTAAAGAATGTCCCGAAAAATGCGTGTATAATCCGTCTGGCACTCCCGGGCGGATCCATCGTTGAGGTCGAGGGATCCGCACTGGTTGCTGCACCGGAAAAGAGAATTTCGATCCGACCGAGGAGATAGAGATACTTATGGCAAAGAACACAGGACTGGACGTCCCGGCGCCGGAAAAAGAATGTACCGACGTGGATTGTCCGTTTCACGGCACTTTACCGGTGCGCGGCCAGGTGATCACCGGCAAAGTCGTGAGCGACAGGATGAAGAATACCGTCGTAGTGGCACGGGATTACCTCCACTACATACGCAAATACAACCGGTACGAGAAGCGTTCGTCCCGGATCCATGCACACAACCCCCCCTGCATCAATGCCCAGGTGGGAAATTCCGTGCGGATTGCAGAGTGCCGACCTCTTTCGAAAACAAAGAGTTTCGTCGTCGTTGAGGTGCTCCCGTCATGAAGGCGAAGCAGTCGAAGACGCCGCGGGCCCTGAACGTCGGAACCCGTCTCGCCTGCGCCGATAATACCGGTGCACGGCAGGTACAGATTATTTCTGTCGACGGATACCATGGTGTCCGCCGGAGACAACCGAAGCTCGGCCTTGGCGATCTTGCGACCGTCACGGTGAAGAAAGGAACACCGGACATGCGGAGAAAGCTGGAGAAAGCCGTTGTTATCCGTCAGAAAAAGGAAATCCGCAGGCCGGATGGTCTCCGGGTCACCTTCGAGGACAACGCCGTCGTGATCGTCAACGAGAAGAACGAACCGAAAGGAACCGAGATCAAAGGACCGGTTGCCCGTGAAGTCGCGGAGCGGTTTCCCAAGATCGGGTCTCTTGCAACGATTATTGTGTGAGCGTGAAGGAAATGGCAACAACCAGCACACAACCAAGAAAACAGAGAAAGGCGAGGTATAACGCTCCCAATCACATACGAAGCCGGTTCCTCAGCGCTCCACTCTCCGCGGATCTGCGGAAAAAATACGGGAAGCGAAGCCTTCGCGTCGTGAAAGGGGATACCGTCAGGGTAACCCGCGGCGATTTCAGCGGTGATGAGGGAGTCGTGGACGATGTGAACACCGGCAGCAGCACGGTGCTCGTCCATGGCGTCACCCTCACCAAGGCGGATGGCAAGGACGTGGCACGACCCATCCATGCGTCCAAAGTGGTTATCACGAAACTGAACCTTGCAGACAAGAAACGTGTCGCAGAAACCGGGGAGGAAGAATAATGACCGGACATCTGAAACGCCTGGTGGCGCCCGGTTCGTGGCACATCAGCAAGAAAACCAACGTTTACGTTACCAAGACAGCACCCGGACCGCACAACAGCTATGCGATGCCGATGGGCGTCTGGCTCCGGGACCACATGGGATATGCGCTCACCCTCCGTGAAGCAAAGCAGATCCTGAATGCGCGGTCAATCATTGTCAACGGCTGTGCCGTGACCGACCCCCGTATGGGCATCGGGATCTTTGACATCGTGTCGATTCCCTCGATTGGAAGGCAGTACCGCATTCTGATTGACGACAGCGGGTACCTGTGCTCCCGGGAAATCACGCCGGAAGAAGCGAAGACCCGCCTGTGCAAGATCCGGAACAAGACCATTGTTCCCGGCGGCAAGGTCCAGCTGAATCTGCTCTACGGCGCAAATATCCTCGCCGACAATACCTACAAGCCCAAGGATTCCGTGATCGTGTCCCTCGGTGAAGAGGACCGGTTTACGATCCTCGGCCACATCCCGTTTGCCGGTGGCAACTATGCGATGGTCATTGGCGGGAGACACTCCGGGCGGATCGGTAAAATCGTCGAGATTATGAAGATGCAGGGCAATGTCCCCAACCGCGTGATCCTTGAGGATGAAGCAGACAAGAGCCGGTTCGACACCATTGAAGAGTATATCTTCATGGTGGCCAGGGACGCAGCAGCAGCGGCCTTATGGGGTGCAGCATGAACCCGATGCACGGGCTCCGTATCGATAAGGTCGTCGTCCACATGGCCGTGGGCGAAGCCGGGGAAAAACTCGTCAAGGCCGAAGATGTCATGAAAAAGATCACCGGTCATACCCCGGTGCGCAGCGTCGCAAAGAGGACGCTTCCGGCGTTCAGTATACGGAAAGGCGCACCGATCGGTTGCAAGGTCACCCTCCGCGGAGAGGATGCCGAGCAGTTCATCCAGACGGCACTCACCATCGCCCAGCGCAAGCTCAATGCCGCATCGTTCGACACAACCGGGAATTTTTCCTTTGGTATCGAAGAGCACACCGATTTTCCCGGGATGTCCTATGACCCGTCCATCGGGATATTTGGCATGGATGTCAACGTCGTGCTCCAGCGGCGAGGCGCACGAGTCGCCCGACGGCGGATTGCACAGATACCTCTTCCGGCAAAACAGAAAGTGAAGCGGGACGAGGCGATCGTGTTCATGAGAGAACAATACAAGGTGGAGGTGCAGTAATGGGTGGAGAACAGGTTAAGAAATTTGGCCGCGGTGCATACCAGTGCCTCCTGTGCGGGCGGAAACAAGCCCTTGTGCGGAGATACCATATCATGTTCTGCCGGCAGTGTTTCCGGGAATGGGCCCAGAAGATGGGTTTCAAGAAGATGAACTGAGGTGAATGTATGGCACGATTAAACCCAATATCAGATGCAATGACCGCCATCAAGAACGCCTCGGATACCGGAAAGGCCGACTGTATCGTGGAACCGGCGAGCAAGCTCCTCGGTTCCATGCTGCGTATCATGCAGGAACTGGGCTATATCGGCAGTTTCGAATTCGTTGACGACCGGAGAGGCGGGCAGTTCCGCATCGTGTTGAATGGCCGGATCAATAAGTGCGGGGCGATCAACCCACGGTTCCCGGTAGCGCTGGCAGAAATGGAATACTGGGAAACCCAGTATCTCCCGGCAAAGAACTTCGGAATCCTGCTCCTGACGACCTCCCAGGGCGTCATTTCCCATAATGAAGCGCGAAAGCGCGGAGTCGGCGGGGAACTGCTTGGCTATGTGTACTGAGGTGGAGCGATGACAACAGTCAACAAGGTCAGGATTCCGGAAGGAGTCACAGTGCAGGTCGAGGGGAGACGGGTGAAAATCACCGGCCCCAAAGGAACGGTGGAGCGGGAAATGGTCTCCCCCGGCATAACCATCACTTCCGACGGAAAGGAGCTCGTTATCTCCACCAAATCCTCGCGAAAACAGGAAATCGCGATGTGTGGAACTTTCGCTTCCCATGCACGGAATATGTGCATTGGCGTGGTTGAAGGGTATAACTACCGGATGAAGGTCGTCTACAGCCACTTCCCGATCCAGCTCAAGGTCGTCGGAAGCCGCCTGGAGATCGCCAACTTCCTTGGCGAGAAGAAGGCGCGGTATGCGAACCTCCTTTCCGGGACAAAGGTCACGGTCGGCAACGACGAAGTAACCGTTGCCGGCATCGACAAGGAGATCGTCGGAACCACGGTCGCAAGCATTTCAAAGGCAACCCATATCCGGGACCGCGACCCGCGTGTATTCCAGGACGGGATTTATCTCGTCGAGAGGGCGTGAGGACCATGGCAGAACAAAATGTACAACGCCTGATTCGCGTCCGGGCAGAAAAGCGGGCGAAATTCACACGCAGAGGCGTGCACATGAAGAAACGCATCGCCGACAGCTGGCGCAGACCATCGGGACAGCATAACAAGCAGCGGCGGCAGCTGAAAGCAAAAGGACCGCTCCCGACCCCGGGATATGGAAGCCCGGTTGCCGTGCGGGGATTCCACCCCAGTGGTTACGAAGAGGTCCGGGTCTTCAATCCGGCAGACCTCGCTGCGGTGAATCCGGAAACACAGGTTGTCCGGATCGCCGGAGCCGTCGGCCGGAGGAAGCGTGAGGCGATTGCCCTCAAGGCACTGGAATCCGGTATCACCATCCTGAACCTCACCGCGATGCCTGCGAAAGAAGAGGAAAATACGGAAGAGGTGACGAACAATGAGTGACCTTGCGAACCAGCGCAGGATCGCCGCCGCCGTTCTGAAATGCGGTCTGCACCGGGTATGGTTCGATCCCGAGAAAAAAACCGAGATCGAAACAGCTATTTCCCGTGCAGACATCCGCGGGCTTATCGAACAGGGAACGGTAAAAGCACTCCAGAAGAAAGGCGTCAGCCGGGGACGTGCCCGGGCGAATGCCGAGAAGCGATCGTACGGTCACCGTAAGGGACCGGGAACACGGAAAGGTGCGAAAGGTGCACGCAGCCCTTCGAAGCGGCAGTGGATGAGCAGGATCCGTGCGATCCGCCGCTCCCTGCGGGAACTGCGTGAACAGGGTGTCATCGAACCATCGGTCTACCGTCTCTTCTACCGGAAAGCGGCAGGCGGACAGTTCCGATCGGTCGCACACCTCAAGTCGCAGATCGATATCGGAGCAGGGAAGGTGAAACAATAATGGCGACAGGACCACGCTACTTTGTCCCGTTCCGGCGCAAGAGAGAAGGGAGAACGGACTACGCCAAGAGACTGAAACTGGTCGTTTCCCCCGTACCCCGCATGGTGGTGCGGCGGACCAACCGCCATTTCATCATCCAGCTGGTCGTTGCGGAAGAGCAGGGTGACCGTACCCTGGTCGCGGCGAACTCGGCAGAACTCGTGACGTTCGGCTATACCGGAGGACTGTCCAACACGCCGGCAGCCTACCTCACGGGTGTCCTCTTCGGGGCAAGGGCCCGGAAAGAGGGCCATGATGCGGCAATACTGGATATCGGCCGTGCGACAGCCTCCCGTGGCGGGCGGTTGTTTGCAGCCATGAAAGGGGCGGTCGACGCCGGCCTCGTTATCCCGTACGGTGAGGAGATCCTCCCCGAAGAGAACCGCATGATGGGCGGCCATATTGCGGCAAACCAGCCGGAAAAGCATGGTGCAATCGTGAATAATACCAAAGAAACAGCAGAACGTATTAAAAAGGAGGTGACGTGAGATGGCAGGAGAATCCATGGAATGGGTGCCTCTCACCGGTCTGGGCAGAATGGTCGTCAGCGGCGAGATTAAATCCATCGACGAGGTTCTGCAGAGCGGAAAGCCCATCAAAGAACCCCAGATCGTCGATGCTTTCCTCACCGATCTTGAGGATGAAGTGCTTGACATCACCATGGTGCAGCGCATGACCGACTCCGGGCGGAGAGTGAAGTTCCGCACGGTCGTTATCGTCGGAAACCGCAATGGATACATCGGGTTCGGCCAGGCGAAGGACAACCAGGTCGGCGATGCGATCAAGAAAGCGATCGACAATGCCAAGCTCAACATCATCAAAGTACGGCGGGGCTGTGGGAGCTGGGAATGCGGCTGTGCTGCCTCCCACTCCATACCGCTTGAAGTAACCGGAAGGGCCGGAAGCGTCCGTGTCACCCTGAAACCGGCCCCGCAGGGTATCGGTCTCGTCACCGGTGATGTTGCAAAGAAGGTACTGCAGCTGGCAGGGATCAAGGACGTCTGGACCTTTACCGATGGTCACACCCGTACCACGATCAACTATGCTAAGGCAACTTACAATGCCCTGCAGAAGACCAATCAGATGCGCATGGGGGGTTCAGTCGAATGTACGCGATAGTCCAGGTACGGGGCGTTGTGAAAACCCGCCGGGAGATCAAGGATACGCTGCACATGCTCCGGCTGCACCATATCAACCACTGTGTCCTCGTTCCCGACACCCCGGAATACCTGGGGATGATCCGGAAAGTGAAGGACTTCATTGCCTACGGGGAGGTGGATGAAGAGACCCTTGCGACCATCCTGCAGACACGCGGCCGTATTACTGGAAACGAGCTGCTTACCGACGAATATGTACGGCAGAGCTCGCGGTATGGGACGATTGCGGAATTTGCCGTGGCGCTTAAGAATGGTGAGGCGCGGATCTCCGACGTCCAGGGACTCAAACCGGTCTTCCGGCTCCATCCTCCGAGGAAAGGGTACCGCACGATCAAGCGGACGTTCCCCCGTGGCGGATCGCTCGGTTATTATGGCAAGGAGATCAATAATCTCCTGTATACGATGAGGTGATCCTGTGCCAGTGAATGAGCGTTCGAAATACCGGGGCTCCCGCACGTGTGGGGGAGGCACCCATAAAAACCGTCGTGGTGGAGGCAGCCGTGGTGGAAGAGGACATTCCGGCGGATGCAAACACCACTTCGTACGGTACTACATGCAGGGCGTGCAGTACGGTAAGAATGGATTCTATCACAACCAGCAGACCCTGGTAGCCGCCATGGACATCGGTGTCCTGGATGAGAGCATTGAGCGGCTCGCTGCTGCAGGGATTGCCATCAGGGAAGGGGATGTCTATGTGCTCGACATGGCAAGTCTTGGTGTGGACAAGATCCTCGGAAGCGGCCAGGCAACCCATAAAATGAATATTTCAGCACAGGCATTTTCCGAAACGGCGAAGGCAAAGATTGAGGCCGTCGGCGGGCAGGCCCTGAACATTTAAACCATTTTTTTGGTGAGTACAATGGGAGCCATACTGGATCGGTTTGAACCCCTGCTCGCAGCAATGCCAGCGGTAAAGAGTCCTGAGGGGCATGTCCATTTCAAGAATAAACTGGTCTGGACAATCGGGATTCTTTTTCTTTATTTCGTTCTCGCAAACATTCCGGTCTTCGGACTGGATCCCAACGCACAGGATATCTTCCTCTACTACCGTGCACTCCTGGCAGGTGAGAGCGGATCGCTTGTCCACCTGGGAATTGGACCCATCGTTACCGCATCCATCGTGCTCCAGCTGCTCAAAGGAGCAGACCTGCTCCATATCGATACCAGCGACACACG
>JAJRCL010000025.1 GCA_028679035.1 Methanomicrobiales archaeon
GAAAGAAGATGTGGATATCGGGGCGCTTATCGAGGCTGGAAAGTGTGATGGGACCGGGGCAATAGTTGTTTTTGATGGAGTTGTCCGCGACGATGACACCATGGCGATAGAGCTAGAGGCGTACTGCGAAGTCGCGGTACCGGAACTCGAAAGAATTGCCCGGGACGCAACCGGGCAGTTCCGGCTTTTACATGTTGACATCATCCATCGTATCGGGCGGCTTGCACTCGGTGAGAATATCCTGATTATTGTTGTTGCTGCCGGCCACAGGCCTGATGCTTATGCCGGATCACGATTCATCATTGAAGAAATCAAAAAGGGGATTCCCATCTGGAAAAAAGAGATAACAAAAGATGGCAGCCGGTGGGTACCGGGGGAGCACAAGCATGAAAGTGGTACCCGAATTCCTGATAGATGATTAGAATAATCAGATTTCTTTTAAAATTCCCCGCTGCTTCACAAACCGGTCCCAGTTCCATGGTTCATCAAGTATGGTGAGCTCTACCTCTTCGATCCCGCACACACCGAGTACTTTGCGCCTGATCTGCTCTGAGAGATGGTCTACAAGAGGGCAGGCCTTACTTGTCAGGATCAGGTCAATGTGGACTTTTTTTCCCTGAACGCGGATCTCCTTGATCAATCCCAGGTCGACTATATCGATACCCACTTCCGGATCGATCACGTCCTTCAACACCTCCCTGACTTCCGTCTCGCATACCACGCTCTCTCTCAGGGTCTCTGCTTCCGGAGTGGGAAGGGACAACTCCATCTGACGGAGCCGATCTTCAAGCCGGTTCTGGCGGTCGAGCAGGCGGCTCACCACCCGGAGCATCGGATCCGGCATTGCTTCTGGTTTCTCCACGGGACCGCATTCCGGCCCGGCAATTCTGCCCGGGACTCCGACTACCGTTGCACCGGGCGGGACGGACCTTATCACAACGGCGCCTGCACCGACCTTTGCCCCCTTCCCAACCCGGATCGGGCCGAGCACAATCGCTCCTGACCCGATGACGACATCGTCATCCACGGTCGGATGCCGCTTGACATTCTCAAGGGCGGTACCACCAAGCACTACGCCCATATAGATGAGGACATCGTTTCCTACCTCGGCGGTCTCCCCGATAACGATTCCCATCCCGTGATCGATCACCACCCGGCGCCCGATAACCGCCCCGGGATGGATCTCAATACCTGTCAGGAATCTGCTGATATGCGAGAGGAACCGCGCCCAGAACTTCACATCGTGGATCCAGAGCCAGTGTGATCTGCGGTGGAACCAGAGTGCATGGAGCCCGGGGTAACAGAACAGGACCTCGACAGTTGATCGTGCCGCAGGATCCTTGCTGAAGATAGCCCTGATATCTTCACGGATGTAGTCAAAAACCATGATCTTTCCTCACTATTCTTCGAAGAGTTCAGTACTCAGGTATCGTTCCCCCGTATCCGGTAGAATGACAACGATATTCTTGCCAGCATACTCTTTTCGCGTCGCAACCTGGAGCGCTGCCCATGTTGCAGCTCCTCCAGAGATCCCGATAAGGATCCCCTCCTCCCTGGCCATACGCCGTGCCGTTCCAACGGCGTCCTCGTACGTGACGCGGATTACCTCATCGAGCAGATCCCTCTGGAGAATCTCCGGAATAAAACCCGCTCCGATACCCTGGATCTTATGGGGGCCTGGCTGTCCCCCGGACAGTACAGGCGATGCATCGGGTTCGACAGCGATGGCCCTGAATCCCTTTCTGCGGGTCTTGATAACCGAGGCGATCCCGGTGATGGTGCCTCCGGTACCAACTCCAGCAACGATGGCGTCCACCTCCCCGTCCGTATCCCGCCAGATCTCCTCCGCAGTTGTCTTCCGGTGGATGGCAGGATTGGCCGGGTTCCGGAACTGCTGGGGAATATAGAAATACCGTGGATTCTCTGCAAGAAGCGCCTCGGCTTTACCAATCGCTCCCTTCATTCCCTCCTTCCCGGGCGTGAGGATGAGACTGGCGCCAAATGCCTTGAGGAGTTTGCGGCGCTCGATACTCATCGTTTCCGGCATGACCAGCGTGATTTTATATCCCCTCGCAGCTGCTACCATCGCGAGTGCAATCCCGGTATTCCCGCTCGTAGGTTCAAGGATGATGGTATCCGGCCCGATGAGTCCTGCAGTCTCTGCAGCGTCTATCATTGCGACCCCGATTCGGTCCTTGACGCTGCTCATGGGATTGAACGATTCGACTTTTACAAGAACCGTTGCATTCAATCCGTACGTTATACGATTGAGTCGTACAAGCGGTGTGTTGCCGATCGTCCCGGTAATATTTTCATATATTTTTCCCATAGGATGCCTCCTGATAACCGGTCCTCTGCGAAATGCTGAAGGATTATCTCACCATAGTATATAATCAGCCAATCACAATTGTTAATTGTTTGGTTTGGGATATATCTTGATTTTACTAAAAAATCCATGTCCCGGAAAAAACCGCGGCTTACCAAATCTATAAATATTCACAATTGTTATCTAGTACAGTCAAATTCACAATCGTGAATTATTACATAATGCCAAGGTGGCGGAGTGGCTACGCGGTTGACTGCAGATCAACTACAACCCGGTTCGATTCCGGGCCTTGGCTTGGAGGAATCATGAGTATCAGAATCCAGAAAACATTCGAAGCGCTCTTCGCACTCGAAGAACTCAGGGGGCTTTTCCGCGAGTCTCTCCCAACCGGATTTGATGCAGAAGAGGAAGCCGCATTCAGCCAGCGGATTGCCGATCTCAGGGCAATCATTGCTGATCTCGAAACAGGGACCGGCTCACCAAAAGTGACAAAAATAGCCGGGACCCTCGACATCCGGTCACGGGAGGAACAATATATCAACATCCATCCCATCCAGGCTGCCGGGAGGTTAACGACGGAGGCACGGAAAGCCATTATTTCCTATGGTGACGGCTACTCAACCTGTGACGCCTGCCGAAAACCGTTCCGGCTTGACAAGATCTCAAAGCCGGGCATTGCGGAATTCCACGAGGAACTGGCACAATGGCTCAATATGGACCGGGCCCGGGTTGTGCCGGGAGCACGACGGGGGTTCCAGGCGGTTACCGGCACGCTGGTCGGGAAAGACGACAGCGTGATTGTATCTGCGCTCGCCCACTACACCGAGTTCCTTGCCGTGGAAAATGCCGGTGGGGTTGTCAGAGAAGTGCCGCTCAACGCGAAAAATATTGTCACCGCTGATGCGACAGCACAGAAGATCGAAGAGGTCAGGGCAGAGACCGGAAAACTCCCGGTGCTCGTCATGATCGACCATTTCGATTACCAGTTTGCCAATGAGCACGAGATCGCCGGTATCGGAAAGGTCGCACACCAGTATGACATACCGTTCCTCTATAACGGAGCCTACACGGTCGGCGTGATGCCGGTTGACGGAAAGAAGATCGGGGCAGACTTTGTCGTCGGTTCCGGACACAAAAGTATGGCATCGGTCGCACCGTCCGGGGTACTTGCAATGACCGATGAATGGGCGCCAAAAGCACTCCGAACCACCGCGATGGTCGGTGACCTCACCAAACGCAAGTTTGGCATCAAGGAAGTTGAGATGCTCGGATGCACGCTGATGGGGGGAACCCTGCTCTCCATGATGGCATCGTTCCCGACCGTGAAGGAACGGGTGCTTCATTGGGATGAACAGGTTAAAAGGTCCAACTACTTCATCGATCGGCTCCTGAAAATCTCCGGCAGTAAGGTGCTCTCGGAGTATCCGCGAAAGCATACACTGACAAAAATTGATACCTCCGGCAGTTTCGATACCGTTGCAAAGACACACAAGCGCAAAGGATTCTATTTCAGCGATGAGCTGTCGTCCTGCGGTATTGTCGGGGAGTTTGCCGGAGCGACACGGACCTGGAAACTCAACACCTACGGTCTCAACGAAAAGCAGATCCGCTATCTTGCAGATGTGTTTACCGAAATCGCAGAAAAATACGAA
The DNA here is from genome assembly GCA_028679035.1 of Methanomicrobiales archaeon. Lineage (GTDB taxonomy): Archaea > Halobacteriota > Methanomicrobia > Methanomicrobiales > JACTUA01 > JAJRCL01. Next base: position 3,979 of record JAJRCL010000025.1, read on the forward strand.
ATACCCGTTACAAAATGAGGAAATATTCATGGCAGACAAACAATTCCGTTTAGGAACGACGGCCCTTCATGCAGGGCAGGTACCTGATCCAACCACCGGGTCTCGTACAGTACCGATTTACCAGACGTCCTCGTATGTGTTCAAGAGTGCGGAACATGCGGCGAACCTGTTCGGTCTCCGTGAGCTCGGGAACATTTATACCCGGCTCATGAACCCGACAACGGACGTGTTTGAGAAGAGGATGGCGGCCATAGAGGGAGGTACCGGAGCACTTGCGGTAGCCTCCGGACAAGCAGCGATCACCTACTCGCTCCTGAACATCACCCGTCCTGGTGATGAGATTGTAGCGGCAGATAATCTGTACGGCGGAACCTACGAGCTCTTCAACTACACGTTCCCGAAATTTGGAAGGAAGGTTGTCTTTGTAGATTCCACGAACCCGGAGGCATTCAGAAAGGCGATCACCCCAAAGACACGGGCGATATACGCAGAAACCATCGGCAATCCGAAGCTGGATATCCCGGACTTTGAGACTATCACAAAGATTGCACATGATGCCGGGGTACCACTGATCGTGGATAATACTACCGGAGTCGGACTTGTCCGCCCAATCCAGCACGGTGCAGATGTGGTTGTTCATTCAGCGACCAAGTATATTGGCGGGCATGGGAACTCCATTGGTGGTGTCATCGTAGACTCAGGAAAATTTGCCTGGAACAACGGGAAATTCCCCGAGTTTACGGAACCCGATCCGAGCTACCATGGCCTGAAATACTGGGATGCTTTCAGCAACTTCCCCGGTGCGGGAAACATTGCCTATATCTTCAAGATCCGGCTCTCGCTCCTCCGGGACACCGGAGCCGCTCTCAGCCCCTTTAATGCGTGGCTCTTTCTGCTGGGTCTTGAGACGCTTCACCTCAGGGTGCCGAGGCATTCTCAGAATGCATTGGCAGTTGCGGAATTTTTAACAAAACATCCGAAGGTGGCATGGGTGAATTACACGGGACTTCCCCGGCACCAGAGCCATGTGCTTGCAAAGAAATATCTCAAGGGCGGGTTCGGTCCGATTGTCGGGTTCGGTGTCAAAGGCGGTGAAGTGGCAAGTAAAAAGTTCATCGACAGCCTCCAGCTTTTCAGTAATCTCGCCAATATCGGGGACTCCAAGAGTCTTGTCATCCACCCAGCATCCACCACCCACCAGCAGCTTACCGTTGAAGAACAGAAAAAGACCGGTGTTACTCCCGATGCAATCCGGCTCTCTGTAGGAACCGAGGATATTGAAGACATCATTGCAGATCTTGGGCAGGCACTGGCAGTGGTCTGAATGTCCCCGTTCATTTTTGGAAATAAGAGAGAAAGCAGAGATATCCACGGTATCATTGCGGAACTGAGCAGGATACAAGAAGGCGCTTGTCAATGATCAAAGGTTCTGTCGGCACGGTAACAACACACTTTTATAACCATGATGCCCCGCTCGTACTTGAAAGCGGGGAAACACTCGCTTCTCTGACAATTGCGTATGAGACATACGGGTCCCTGAACCGCGATGCAAGCAACGCTGTTCTTCTCTGCCATGCGCTTTCCGGGGATGCTCATGTCGCCGGGCACCATGAAAGAGAGAAGAGGGCGGGCTGGTGGGACTCCGTGGTCGGGCCGGGAAAAGC
>JAJRCL010000164.1 GCA_028679035.1 Methanomicrobiales archaeon
CTATCATTTTGTGCTGTATAGGAAAAAACAAGGAACCGATACTAGGTCACACCTCACCGTCGGGTTGTTCCTATTTTAGAAACATTTTGTTCTGAAATAGAAATATTTTGTTTCCGCCTGACATATCTTGCATTCCCACATCCCATTACCAAGGGAAATCCTGATGGAACTTAACTTAATGTCGTTTTGAAAAGATTTGCCCGGGCAACGGTTACTCTAATCTTTTTTTGAAATTAAAGGAAGATAATAAAAATAACACTCCAATCCTCCGGGATGGTTATCTGGTTTTCAAAAAAACCGGGCTTCTTTCAAGACTATCAGCGCATTAAAGGTTTATGAAATTCCATAACTGCCTCAGTGGCAACCGGAGAAGTACAGGACCAGTCCAGCGACGGGGCACGGGCATTGGCAGACCTCATGGGGGAGGCACAGGAAGAGCTCCGGCGGGAGCTGCAGGACCAGGAGGACCTGCTTAAGGCCGATAACCGGGTTTTTATCAGCCTCTTTCTCATACTCGGGGGGCTTACGGTCAATGCCATCATTTTCCGGTTTCTCCCGAACTACATGTTCTACTGGATCGCGGCGAGTTTCTACCTCATCGTTCTCAACCCGTTTATCCTCCTGATCCCCTCCACGGGTGGACAGGCCAAACACAGCAACCGCAAGCCACGTGGCGACATCCGCAGTATCACCAAGATTATTCGGGAGGCAGGGATCGGCAATCACAAACAGGTGTTCGGCAGAATATTCTGGAATATCTTCTTCATCAATAACAAACCCCTCGCGATCGGGTTTTCCCTCATCTATGCCATTGATGTCCTCTTTGCCGTGCAGGCCGGTTTTTTTATGGCACAACCGATCCTCGGGCAGTTTGATGCCGTTCTCGTCATCTACCAGTCCCTTGCGCTTATTACATTCTATCTTGGGATCCTGATCCTGCGCCCCTACAAAATGGATTTTTTTGCCTCGCTCCAGAATATAAACCTGAAAATCCGCACGGCAGTAAAGCGCACATGGAAGGTGATCATCATCATTGCGGGGATCACTGCGGTCATCGGGGCAATTATCGTGACTGCCATGATCCTTCCCGGTTTCACCCTCGGGCAGATCACGTCAGGGCACGACTACATTACCCGGGAGGGCGTGCTCCCAATCATCGGAATATTCCTGACCCAGGTGATGTTCCTGCGTTTTTTCCAGGGAGTGCACAGCCGGCTTATGCTGCTTGAGCTTTCCCGGAAGAAGGAGCACCTCCTTCGCGAGCATATCCTCCGTTCACCGGATAATGAGAATACAACCAGCGGAACGCCGGCCGGCGTCCCGGAAGAATATGAACACAAGCGCCGGATCTTCACGGTAACAAAAATGTACGACCAGAGCGAACAGGCATTCTTCGGGCTTTTTCCCGTATTCATGATTGTACCGGATCTCACCATTATTTTCAATCCCGGCAACCTGTCGATCCTCGAATCCCACGTCGGGCTGACTGAGCCGGTGTGAATGATTGTTCCCGCCGGCAATGCGGGATCGGGGGTACCGGATCTTTTCTCTTTTCTGATGACCCCTGCAGAATTGACCGGGAAAAGGAAACCGGATCAATATTGCTGGCACAGATTCATCAGATTGTACGACGTACCACCGGGACGCTTATGCAGTACGCTGAAGGGCATGTCGGAAGAGTGTTCTATCTCAAAATCGACCATGGGGAGGATTTTCTCGCTTCGGTGCAGGAGTTCGTCGAGCGCAAGGGTATCGCATCGGGGATCCTGTTTTTCCTGGGAGCCCTCGCGGAAGGTAAACTGGTCACCGGGCCGGAGATGATGACGGTGCCGCCGGTCCCCCACTTCGAAAAGATCGCAGGGGGATGGGAATTATTCGGGACCGGAACGATTCTCCCGGGTGAGGACCGGCCGATGGTCCACATCCATACGAGCGCCGGGCGGGGATCGGAAACGCGGACCGGGTGCCTCCGGGAGATCGCGGAAACGTACCTCGTGATGGAGGTTGTTATATTCGAGTTTGGAGGGCTGCTCGCCCAGCGCAAATTCGACCCGGTGAGCGGGCTGCACCTCCCGGTCCTGGGCAAAACGTTCTGAGAGCGTATCCGATCCCCAGAGCGATGGAATGGAACCGGCAGAGGGCGGTTCCCTATGCCAAATCATTGCATTATTCCCGTTTTTTCCCACAAACCTCTTTTTCCTCTCACGAGAAACAGTACGGGAATGCAGGGACCGATCCGCGGGAGAGTATCCCGGTACAAATATGAAGCTCAGGAGATCTTCGGCCGGTTTCTCGAATACCGGAAGATCGCAAAGATGCGCGATCAGGGAGAAAAACGGGAGAGCATCCTTTCCCTTCTCGAACGGATCCGGGAAGAATCCGAGCTCCTGCTGAACGCCGGTGAAGCCTACACCCTCTACATGTGCGTAAACAGCACCAGTAAGATTCCCGGGGATATCGCGGAAGTAGGCGTCTACCGCGGAGGGTCTGCACGGATTATCTGCGAAGTGAAGGGAGATCGTCCCCTGCATTTGTTTGATACGTTTGAAGGGATTCCGGTCATTGACAGCGAGAAAGACGGCGATGCATTCCAGCAGGGACAGTATGCAGCTTCTCTGGAAGAGGTCCAGCAGTTCCTGCGGGGGTATGGAAATGTTTACTTCTATAAAGGAATCTTTCCTGCAACCGGTAAAGCCGTCAAGGAACAGAGATTTTCTCTGGTCAACCTCGATGTTGATGTCTATCGCAGTACCCGGGCAGGCCTTCGCTTTTTCTATCCCCGTATGGCACCGGGTGGCATTATTCTCTCTCATGACTACTGCGAATCCACGCCGGGGGTGAAAAGAGCATTCGATGAATTTTTCAGCGACAAACCGGAGCCGATTATCGAGATGCCCGGCTACCAGTGCCTGGTCGTAAAACTGGGGGGGTCCAGGCATTCCCCGAAGTCCTGATTTCTATCCCTGATTGTAACGAGATGAACACACAGCACGGTTCTGCGCTGGCTGCCCAGCCAAAGACCATCCCCATGACTATCGGGGAAGGAACGGCACTTGGCATCACCCGCTTTGATGTGGTCCTGGTCACGGGAGATGCCTTCGTTGATCATCCTTCCTTCGGGACCGCTGTCATTGCCCGGACGCTCTGGGACAGAGGATTTTCCGTGGGAGTCATCGCCCAGCCGGACTGGACCAGGGATGATGA
>JAJRCL010000165.1 GCA_028679035.1 Methanomicrobiales archaeon
AAGGCAACGCTTCCCCTCGGGAGCGAGCCGCCGGTCGATGTCCCGGGCAAGGGCGATCAGTCCGGAACGCTCGGATCGTGCCTGTTCGCTGTCCACATTCACCGTGGTCATAAGGAAATCAGCATATCCGTTGAATTCCATTCTTTCGGAGCTGATGCTGGAAAAATTGATAAGGCTGTCTCCCGTGAAGAGAAGGCCGGCCCCGGGCGCAACGAGATATACCTGCCCGAAGAGATGTCCTCCCAGGCTCTCAAGGACAATAAACTCCACGGTACCAACCGTCATGTGTGCAAGGATGGGAAAAGCGCCCATCATCAATGCGCCCTCTCTCCGGGGAAAGAGCGTGGGATCGTGGGACGGATTGCAACCGGAAAAAAGGTTGATCAGGTGTGTGTATACTTCTTCCAGGATGGAACCGGCACTGCGGGAGCCATAAGCCCGGTTCGCCGTACGGATCACGTCACGGGTTCCCTCTGACATGATGACCGGCCCGGTGCAGAACCCCGCACCTCCGGAATGGTCGGCATCCGCATGGGTGATGAGGACCCGGTCAATCCACGTTTGCCCGGCAGAGCACCATTTCAGCATCCCGGCAATTTCCGAGTGATATATTCCGTACCCTGTATCAATCTGCAGGCTCTCTCCGCATGAAGAGAACCGGAACACATTTCCGCCGCAGGGCAGCTGAGCGCAGAGGAGATCGGAATCGGCAACCGGAGAAAATCGTTGGATGTCGGCGTAAAACCCCTTTGTCCGGGTATCCCGGAGCCTGCGCCCGGTCCGGAGGATGCGCTCAAAGACCTGAACCGGATCTTTCCCCCGGAATGTCAGTTCCTGTACGATATGATTGATATCGCCAAGGAGCTGCATGAGGAATGCATCATTTTCCTCTCCAGTGAGCGCCCGGAGCTGCTGGGCGAACCGCAGGTAGAATACCGTATCATCCAGCTGATCACCGGTTGTGTCATAGGTGAGAATCTCGAGCGGATACCGTGCCTGCAGGACCGTGAGCAGGGAGTCGACTTCCAAGATTTTTTCCAGGGTAAGGGTGATCGTCACTTTTCGTGCGTCCCGTCCCCGTTCGTCAAAATCAATATAGGCGATGTTGGCGCCTGCCGCGGTGGTAAACTCGAGAAATTCATGGAGCGCACCCGTGCGGTGCGGTAGACCAATGGTGAATTTCAACAGCCCGGGTACCGGGAGCGCCGTGCGCAGGTATCCCCGGGACCGCAGCTCGTTTTCGATGCCGGCAAAATCCGTTGGGGTCGCCTGCAATTCGAAAAATACCGTTGTAGCGTCAATCTTCCGATCATAGTGGATCCGGGTGATATTGCCCCCGTGCAGCATGATTACCCCTGCCGCTTTCTGCAGCGTTCCCCGCTCATCGGGCAGCCGGGCAATAAGGGAATACCGAATCCGGTCCTGCATTTCTACATGCGTCATGTTTGCAGCAAGGTAAATGTTCTGTTATCGCAGGCGAATCCTTATGCACCTGAATACCGAATCCATGAGAGATGACCCCGGCACCCGAAGAAACAATCCACACGCTCTCCTTTGATGATCTCTCCCTCACGGACGAGGTCCGTCGTGCAATAAAGGATATGGGCTTTGAAGAGCCGACTCCGATCCAGGCGCTTGCGATCCCACCCCTGATGGAAGGCAAGGATGTTATCGGACAGGCCTACACCGGAACCGGAAAAACTGCCGCATTCGGGATCCCGATACTGCAGCAGGTAGATACACGGAAGTCAGAAATCCAGGCACTGGTGCTCTGCCCGACACGGGAACTGGCGATCCAGATCGCAGAAGAACTGGGCAGGCTTGCAAAATTCCTTCCCGATGTGCGGGTTCTTCCGATCTACGGGGGACAGCCGATAGAACGCCAGATAGCTGCTCTCCGCAAGGGTGTCCATGTCGTCATCGGCACGCCGGGGAGGATAATGGATCATATGCGCCGCCGGACCCTTACCCTTTCCACCGTCTCCGTCGTCGTCCTTGATGAAGCGGATGAAATGCTGGACATGGGATTTCGCGACGATATCGAAACGATAGTCCGCGATGTTCCGAAATCACGGCAGATGGTCCTCTTTTCGGCAACGATTCCCCGGGAGATCCTTGAGCTGGCAGGGAAATACCTGCACCGGCCGGTTACGGTAAAAGTGGTGCACCGGCAGCTGACGGTACCAGGGGTAGAACAGGTATCGTACGAAGTGCGGGAAGGATCCAAACTGGATCTGCTCAGCCGGCTGATCGATATGTACAACCTGCGGCTTTCGCTTGTGTTCTGTAATACGAAGCGCAAAGTTGACGAGCTCACCCTGCAGCTCCAGCGCCGGGGATACGGTGCAGAAGCGCTCCATGGGGATCTGACGCAGGGGCAGCGGGACCGGGTGATGGCAAAATTCCGCAGCGGGGCAATCGAGATACTGGTTGCAACTGATGTCGCCGCCCGCGGGATTGATGTGGAAGATATCGAGGCGGTGTTCAATTACGACGTTCCCCAGGACGAGGAATACTATGTGCACCGCATTGGCAGGACCGGCAGAGCCGGAAAAGGGGGACGGGCCTTTACCTTTGTCTCGGGATCAGAAATGTACAAACTGCGGGAAATTCAGCGGTATGCAAACATCAGTATCGCTCCCCGCCCTCTCCCGTCCGCAACAGACGCCGAGGAAATGCGGATTACCCTCCTCCTGAACAATGTCAAAGAGGCAGCAGATGCCGGTGGCCTGGAGACGTATTCGCACCTGGTGGAGCGGATCCTGCGGCAGGACTACACGAGCCTTGATGTCGCGGCCGCACTCCTGAAGATGCTTCTGGAAAAGGAATGCGGCAGCATGGACCTCAACGAGATAGCACCAGCCACTCCGGGAATCGTCCGTCTGCGCATTGACGGGGGCCGGATCCATGGAATACGGGCAAAAGACATCCTTGGCGCGATCACCGGAGAGACCAATGTACCGGGCGGGGCGATAGGAAACATCGATGTACGGGATTCAGAATCCTACATCGATGTACGTGGAGATGTTGCGGTCGCGATCCTCGCGATGAATGACAAAATGACGATCCGCAGGCGCCCCTTCCGGGTTTCCCGGGTGTTGTGAAGGAGAAAGATATGGAAAGAGTTCCACCGGCCGAAGGATATGCGGCACGGACCTGTTCCCATTGCGAAGGTGCCGGGTGCATCTATTGTTACCGGCGGGGTTTTGTCTATGTCCTTGAACCCACGAAGAAGTGCCCGCACTGCGAGGGGGACGGATGTATATACTGCGGATTCACCGGCTGGGCCGGGACCCTCGTGGAAAAATGGACGTGCAAAAAGGGATAGGTATGCCCGCCCGGATCTCCGGGGTCCACAGATCCGTCACCATGAAACTACCGGCGGGATAGATGCCGAAAGAACAGGAACTGGCTGGCGTACTCCTTTCCAACCTGGATAAGGTTCTGTATCCGGAAGACGGGATAACAAAACGGGAAGTGGTTGAATACTATATCCGTATCGCGCCGCGGATGCTCCCATGGCTTCGGGACCGGGCGGTCGTTCTCACCCGGTATCCGGAAGGAATTGCCGGTGAAGGGTTTTACGCAAAAGACGCTCCCCAGGGCACACCAAACTGGGTTCGGATAGAAACACGGTATTCGGAAACAACGGGGCGAAACGTCCACTACATCGTTATCCAGGACCTCAAAACCCTGATCTGGATCGCAAATCTCGCTGCCATTGAGATCCATATGCCACTTGCCCGGATAGGAAGCCCTGATGTGCCGGATGTCATTTTCTTTGATATCGATCCCGAACCTCCCGCAGGGTTTGACGCCGGGCGTGAGGCCGCATTCCTCCTCAGGGATGCGCTGCTGGATAACGGTATGGAACCCTATGTGAAGACCTCAGGAAAAAAGGGTCTCCATATCCTTGTCCCGGTCGAACCACCCACAACATTTGCAAAGACCCGCGCTTTTGTCCATGCGATGGGCCGGGTGATTTCCCAGAAAAATGCAGGGATCGTGTCGGAAGCCTCCGAATCGCAGAAGGCGGGGACGGTATTCATGGATTTCCTGCAGAACAGTCATGGGAAGACATTGATCTGCCCGTACAGTCTCCGTGCCGCCCGCGGAGCACCGGTTTCCACACCTCTTTCCTGGAATGAGCTGAAGACCGTTGCGGGTCCGGAATCTTTTAATATCAGGAATATACTTTCAAGGAAGGAGGATCCCTGGGAGAAGCTGGCGCAGCAGATTTTCCACGGGAAGCAGTTATGAACGGTACACCGGCAAAGAAAAAACCCGCAACCAGGCAAAAAAAGAATACTCCGAAGAAATCTCCGGCAGAACAGGAAAAAGCGCCGGGAAAACTCACAACGGTAGCAAAGGATAAGGTCCCGAAACCGGCCGAAAAACCGCTGCAGGAGGAAAAAGCAGCCGTTTCAACCTCCGGAAAAGAACCGGATAAACCTGCAGCTGGCGGCAACGTCCCTCGGGGAGAAAAAGTGACCGTTCCCCGGGCTGCAGGAGAAATAAAAAAGCCGGTCAGACCGGAAGTGCCCGTAAAGGAACCGGCGGCCGGAAAACCAGCGGCACTTCCCCGGAGACCGATCTGGCGGGGGACGATCAGTATCGGCCTTGTCAACGTACCGGTCCGGCTCCATTCCATGATCAAGGAGCGGGGATGGTCATTCCGTCTCCTTCACCGCGACGACGGGCAGCCGCTCCGGTACGACCGCGTCTGCACCAAGGACGACAAGGTTATTCCCTGGGAAGATACGGTGCGTGGCTATGAGGTGCGCAAGGGGGAGTACGTCGTATTTGAGAAAGAGGAGCTGGAGGCGATCCTTCCGGAATCGGACAAAAGGATCCGGATCGATAAATTCGTGTACTATCTCTCCCTGGACCCGGTGTATTTCGACCGCCCGTACGTGCTCTCCCCGGATGGAAATTCCGATCCCTACGTCCTGTTGCATGAGGCACTCCTGAAGCAGGAAAAAGCCGGTGTCGGCAGATTAACCCTGCGTACCAAGGAGTACCCGGTCCTGATCCGCCCCTATCATGGGGCCCTGGTGCTAACGACCCTGCGCTACGCCCAGGAAGTCAGCGATCCCGGGAAATTCGTTGAGCTGGAAGAGTTGTCTTCTGCCAAGCCGCGGGAGGTGGAAGTAGCAGAAAAGATCGTGTCCGAACTCTCCGGGGATTTCGATGTCAATGAATATCATGACCGGGTGCGGGAGCAGATCGAGCTGCTCGTGAAAAAGAAACTTGCCGGAGAGAAAATCGTTCGCGAGGCCCCGCGTCATGAGGAGGCAAAGGAGCTGATGGCCGCACTTCAGGAAACCCTGCAGCAGTTGAAGACTACATGAGAAAGATCTACCCCCCGATGCAGGCCCGGGAGGTTGCCGAGCCATTCTCATCTCCGGACTGGTTCTTCGAGATTAAATGGGACGGCATACGGGCGATATGTTATACGGACGGTACCCTCTCGCTGCTGAGCCGCTACGGAAACGAACTTGCCCCCATGTTTCCGGAGCTTGGCGGCGTTCCCCGGGCTGCCCCGGATTGTGTACTGGATGGCGAGATTGTCGTCATGCGAGAAGGGAAACCGGACATCCAGCCCCTCCTGGAACGCCTGCAACGACGCCGTGCTGAGGAAATCCAGGCGTACGCTGAGCGATCCCCCGTCACCTACATCATTTTTGATATCCTTGAACGGAACGGGGATCCCCTGATCGACCATCCGCTTACAGAACGCCGTGAGATCCTCAATGATACGATACAACCGGGCGACAATATCGTCTGTTCTGTCCCGGTGCCGGACACGGGGGAAGCGTACTTTCAGGCCGCCGTCGGTGCCGGGCTCGAAGGAGTCATGGCGAAGCGAAAAAACAGCCGGTACGAACCCGGGCGGCGGAGCGGGAACTGGCTGAAAATCAAAAAACTCCGGTCCATCGATGCGGTGGTATTCGGGTACACCCGCGGGACCGGCAACCGTTCCCCCACGTTTGGTGCCCTGATCCTTGGTGTGTATGATGGAGAAAAGCCGGTCTACATCGGAAAAGTGGGGACCGGATTTTCCGTTGCGGACACGGCACGGTTTACCGAGCAGCTTGCCGGTCTCCGTGCACCGGGTCCGACCCTGAAGGACGCGGATGCGCCCGGAAAGATCACCTGGGTGCGCCCAACCCTCGTGGTCGAAGTTGCGTATCAGGTGATCACCCATGATCGCAGGCTGCGGATGCCGCGGTTTATCCACATGAGGATCGATAAGCTTCCCCGTGACTGCACGATTGACCAGCTGGAGGAAGCACCGGAAGGCCCTGTAAAATGACTGCTGAGGCAGATGCGGCGTTTGTCGTGCATGAGCACCATGCACGCCGCCTGCACTACGATCTCCGGCTGGAACGGGACGGGGTGCTGAAAAGCTGGGCAATACCAAAGGGAATTCCCGATACGCCGGGTA
>JAJRCL010000166.1 GCA_028679035.1 Methanomicrobiales archaeon
CCGGGCTGAGACAATCCAGGACCGCGGCAAGACCGGCGAGATGGAGGTTCATGACGACCGCTCCGAGTACCTCTTCTCGGGCTGCTCCCTCATTTCTCGCCATCATAGCATGAAAGTATACGCCGCGGGGATTCCGCGTTGCGGTCTGAATCCCGATATTCATCAGATGGCGCGTTTTTCCATCAAGGGCCGGCATTGCACGGATTGTGTCGATAAGATCGTTCAGGGCAGCAGCGACCTGCGGGCACTCCTCAGCAAAAACTGTCATGGGATTCTTCTCCTGAGCCATACGGTTCGTATCTGGAATTACCGGTATTTGAGAATATACAGGTGGCAGCGCGAATGATGCCCGCGGGATAAAAAAAACAGGAAGAGGGATGAACCGTATCATGACGGCATCTGCAGGTAGGAAATCGTTGTTACGAAGAATTGAGTGTACGTTTCCCCACCCATCCTGCCACAGCCTGCGTGGCAAGGGCGAGGCAAAAAGCACCGATCCCGACCAGTCCCAGGACTATCCAGTGATCGGGTCCGGCGGTCCCGACGGCGAGACGGGTGAGCACGTTCAGGGGATTACCGGGAATTGCCAGGATGACCAGCATCACGATGACAAGTGCGGTGGAAAAGATAAACTGTGCCTCAGTCCTTTCCCGGTAAAACAACGCCGTGAGGGCAGCAAGAAGAATCAGGATGAACGACAGCACGCTCACATGCAGTACGATCGGCAGGAAGTTCTGAACCCGGACGCCGTTTGCCATCATTAGCAGGAGCCATGCGCCTGCCTGGACCGGAACGATCAACTCGCACGCAAGGACCTTTCCCCAGATCATTTCAGCAAAGGACACCGGGGTCGCCATGAGTGTTTCGAGGGTTCCGAACTGGTATTCTTCCGTTATCAGGTCGATCGCAAGCGCAGCGGCGACGATGGCAGGGAGGAACGAGAGGAGAGGGATGAGCAGGCCGAAGATGAATTCATAGAACTCCCCCCCTCCCCGCGTTTCCGGAACCGAGAGATCGACCGGGATCGCGGAAAGCCGGGCTCCCCGCACGTCACGCAGGTCGTTCTCGAACTTGACGAATCCCTCTTTCAGCTTCACCCCGACGACCGCGGTCTGGAGATCATTCTGCAGCATATAGAGGGTTACCACGACAGCATCTTCTGCATCCGGTGGCGTCTCCGGCATGTAAATGACCGCAGCAAGCTTCCGTTCTTCGAGGGCTGCAACCGCCGTAGAAAGATCCATCCGGAAAACTTTGAAGTCCGGGCTTTCATCCAGGTACCCCTCGAGGGAGGAAGGGACACCTGCATACCCGACCGCGTATTCGACGGAAGAGGAACGGGAGAGGGAGGAAGGATCATACATCGAGGCGAGCCCAACGACCAGAAACGAGGAAAACATGGCGATGAATAATTGCAGAAATATTGCGAGTATAATGGTTTTCTCGTTGTACAGCCCTCGGAATTCCTTTTTTGTTATAACCCAGATATGACTGCCCTTCATAGGTGGGCTCCGGTGATGATGATAATATTATAGAGTGCGTGGACGACTGTCGCGAGCAGCAGTGCCGGCACGTACCCCTGCTTTCCGAGATAGCGCAGTGATATTCCGACAATCAGGACACCGGTGAAATGGATGAGGAACGGCATCCAGAGGACCTGGAGAGAAAGGAACAAAATGCTCCCGAACACAGAGTCCGTGATCTGCGAGAGCATCGCAAAGAGGAACAGTTTTTCCCCGGCGAGGAACCCGAGCGCTGTCACTGCGGATGCAGGGATCAGGAACCGCCAGGATGCAAATGATCGGGATGCGCTGAAGAGCGTGTAGATCCCGAGTGATTTAACAACCTCTTCCGCAAGAGCTGCAAGCCCGATCAGCAGGATAAGGGACAATGGCATCGGGATGTTGAAAAAAAGCACGAGAAACATCATCTGCACCATGAAAACAAACGGGATCAGAAGCATATTCATGGCAAAAAGCGAGGTGAGCGGTCTCTTCCGGGAAAGACCCTCCTCGATAAATTCGCGGATACGGGTAAAAAAAGGGGATTGGGTAAAAAGCCGTTCCTCCCGGAAATTCGCTACCGCAATGTAGAACAGAACGGCGCCTGTCAGGTAGAACAGAGCGGTGGAATAGAAATAATCTGCCGCCGAAAAGCCAGCACCCTGCAGTGCGAGGACGACCAGGGTGAGCGGGGATATGAGACTAACGACATGGACATTCGCAAAAATGGTGGGGAAGAAAAGGTAGGAAGTTGCGAGGGTTGAAAAAAAGATGGAGATGAATGACAATTCCTTAAAGGAGCGTGCAACCATCCCGATAAGAAGTGCATTTGCGAGGAAAAAAAGCATAACCGGGAGAAGTGGAAGAACGATCACCAGGGGAGCTCCAAGCCACAGGGTCAGGCCAATCGCAATCAGTCCCATGCCCGCGAAATAGGGAAGAATTTTTCCGGCGATGATCGCCGACGGGGCGAGCGGAGTACTGAGAAGGGTCTCTCCCCGCCGCTCAAGCCTCTCATTCATGACACTCATCATGCAGAACTGGGAAATGAAATAGAGAGGGAAAATAAAGACAAACACGAGAATTATGGAATCAAACGGCAGCGGCGGGGAAAGCTGGGAGGGAATTCTCCACCGGGACTGGATATCGTCTGAAGACAGCATCCCGGTGTAGCGTGCAACCTGGTCGTTCTGGTCTGCACTTTTCACCACTTCCCGGCGGAGTACCTCGCGCTGGGTGATGAGTGTGCCGGA
>JAJRCL010000167.1 GCA_028679035.1 Methanomicrobiales archaeon
ACTCATTACATCAATGAGGTCAGGATAATGGTCAACAGCGCGACGGTAGTCAATATGCAGTACACCTCGCAGCCGACCAACAACACATTCACGTACACGTATCCGATCCAGGCGAGTGCAGGCAGCACGATTTCGTTACGGGCTGAGTGCAACCTTGAAGGAGAACGGACCCAGACGCTGCTGGTCGGTGGAGCGACTCAGACGGCGACACCAACTATGACAACCACGACGGCGACGCCGACCGCGACCCAGACCGGGACGACAACGACGGTGGCGACAACCCAGACAACTACTGCAACGACCCAGCCAACCACGGTACCTACCACCACGGCGCAGGCTCCCGGCTTTGGTCTGTGGATAGGGATCCTGGCAATTGCAGGGGGATGCTTCCTCTTCCTGCGACGCTAAACCGTCATACCCGGGTCTTATCGGCTCCTGATGCGGGAACGCACTGGGACCTTACCCTTTTCCTCCCTTTTTTTCACATGGGTGAAATTATGCAAGGATCATGCCACAACCACTATACTTGTGTCCGTCCCACCGGATCTGCGTGATTGGATGGAATTTGAAGAGGTTCTCGCAAAAATAATCAACGACGGGACAACAGAGATATCAAAGGAATGGCTGGATGATATCGAGAAGGAATACGGACGCGTGCCCCTGATCTTTAAAAGGATGGCAGAACGCCCTGAGGTCCTGATCTCCCACCTGCTCTACAAGGGTACGGTGACGACCGCAGGAGCGATTGAACCAAAGATGCTGGAGCTGATCAGCCTTGCCGTCGGAGCGGCGCTCAAATGTCCCCACTGTGTCGATTACCATGTGCGGGCGGCTATGCGCAAAGGTGCGAGCAGGGACGAAATCCTTGAGGTGATCCTCGTTGCAGGGATGCTCGCAAATTCCGCAATTCTTGCGAACGCATACCGTATCATCGACAATGTTGAGGAATGTCCGACCTGTGACGTGAATGGTATTAACGGGAAGGCAAAGCCGGGAACTCGCCGGAAATGAGACCGCAGAGTCCCGGTTCCGGTATGAACATTCTTTTATCCATCCCGTGAAGACTCTTTAGAAATGTGCGGGATCGCCGGGATTTTTGAATTTTCCACCGCACCGGTGGACGCAGCTCTTCTTTCCGAGATGTCGGCACGCCTTGCACACCGCGGCCCGGATGGAAGTGCCACCCGTATTGACGGGCCGGTCGGCCTCGCTCACCGCCGCCTCTCCATCATCGATCTTTCCGCTGCGGGAGCCCAGCCGATGCCCAATGAAGACCAGACAAAATGGCTGATCTTTAACGGGGAAATTTACAACTATATCGAATTACGCGAGGAGCTTGTGTGTAAGGGTCACGTCTTCCGCTCCTCGACCGACGGCGAAGTGATCCTTCACGCCTACGAAGAATGGGGGACCCGGTGCCTGGCACGGTTCAATGGTATGTGGGCGTTTGCACTCTGGGACGCCAGTACCGGGCAGCTCTTCTGTGCCCGGGACCGGTTCGGGATAAAACCCTTCTACTATACGCAGGCCGGGGAGGCCTTCCTGTTCGCTTCTGAGATCAAGGCCCTCCTTGCCCACCCGGATGTCGGCGGCCGCCCGAACGAACGCATGCTTTTCGCCTTTCTCGCCTTCGGTGTTATGGACCACACCGGTGAAACGATGTTCGATGGTGTCCGGCAGATTCCACCGGCGCATTACATGCTGATCGGTAAGGACGGACCGGGAACACCGGAACGGTACTGGGATTTCAGGATCAATCCCCTTCCTCGTGCAGCGGACACCACAGGAGCTCCCGGCGAATTGCGCAGCCTTCTTGCGGACGCCGTCTCCATTGAGCTGCGCAGCGATGTACCGGTCGGCACCTGTCTTTCCGGAGGAATCGATTCTTCGACTCTGGTGATGCTGATCAATCGTATCATCGCGAGCGACTCTCCCCGGAGCATTGGCGAACGACAGAACACGTTCTCCTCCTGCTATGCGGATCCGCGGTTTGACGAATGCCGGTTTGTGGACCTGCTGGTGAGCGGCACCGGCATCAACACGCATCGCACGTCCCCCGCTGCGCAGGGCTTCCTTGAAAATCTGGAGCACTTGATCCGCTCTCAGGATGAACCCTTCCCCGGGCTATCGATCTATGCCCAGTACTGCGTCATGCGTCTCGCACGGGAACGTGTCAAAGTCGTGCTGGACGGGCAGGGGGCAGATGAACTCCTTGCAGGGTACATCGCCTACCAGGCTCCGTATATCCGCGGGCTCGTTTCAAGGGGGAAGGTGCTGACCGCCCTGCGGGAAACAGTCGGGAGCCTGCACACCCATGGGAGGTTCTTCCGGGAAGCATTTAGCCAGCAGCGGATACGGTCACAGCGAAGGGGACTGCTGCGATTGGGAGGAATCCCGATCGACCGGTATGCCGGAACACTCGACCGGGTGCTGAAGGCGGAGATTACCGCAACGAATCTTCCTGCCCTCCTGCACTTTGAAGACCGGAACTCCATGGCATTTTCCATTGAGGCACGGGTTCCCTATCTCGACCACCGTGTGGCTGAGTACCTCGCGGCACTCCCGCTGGGGGAAAAGATCCGTAACGGTATTACGAAGTACGTCCTGCGCAGGGCGATCAAAGGGATCGTCCCGGAGGAGATCCGCTGCCGGATGGACAAGATGGGTTTTGTTGCACCGGAAGAGGTATGGATGAAGGACGACCTTCGCGTATTCGTGAACGGGGTTATCACGGCTCATTCGTTTATGACACGCCCGTACTGGGATGCCATAAAGGTGCGGGATGATTACCAGGCATTCGTGGAAGGAAAAACTCCGTACTCTTCTGAACTGTGGAGGATCGTGTGCACGGAGCTCTGGCTTCGGATGTTTTTTGATACACGCCGGGATACCCGAACACCCGTGTCGTAATATCTTAACGGACTCCTGATACGGAAATCCGGGGGGAAACATATATCGTCCGGCTCCCGTGATCTCCTTTGGTATGTCCCGCATCCTGTTCCCACTCGCGATTCTTTCGGTAATTCTCCTTGCCCTGGCATCCGGCTGCACGCAGGCAACATTTTCGAGCCCGGGAGAGGTTCCGGGCGGGGTGAATGTCGCTCTCTCGAAAGTCGACGCTGAATGGTCGGTCGGTCTGGGATGTTACTGGACGGTAAACGGGTACGTGTACAACAGCGGCACCCAGCCGGTCGACGACATCCAGGCCCATATCACGCTTATTGACCGCACTACCGGTGCTATCCAGGACTCAAAGAGTGTCGCGGCCGGAAGGCTTGCGGCTGGTGAATCCCGTTCCTTCTCGGTCAAACTCGACGGCGAGTGCAGCGGTGAGTACCGTGTCGCCGTTCAGGTGACGAGCGCAAAATAAATTGCCCAACCGGGCCACATTGTTTTTCTCTTTTGCGAGGGAAAACGACCCCTCCCCCACAGGTTTAATAGCAGCGTCGTGCTTCGATACAGCCTATGAAAGAAAACAGCAGGCTCCGGAGGCTGATTGCGAGTCCGCTGCGGATCGGACTTGGTGGCGAAGGGGTGCTCCGCACCGAGGGAAAGGAACGGGAAGCCCGTGCGATGCTCATGGCAGCGTATGAGAGTGGTATCCGGTACTTCGATTCCGCACCCGCCTACGCCGGAAGTGAAGGGTACCTGGGGCAGTTCTGGGCGGATCAGCCGGAACGGAAAGATCACACGTTCCAGGCAAGCAAATCGGCGAAAAGGGATGCGAACGGAGCATCAGAGGATCTCGCCCGGAGTCTCTCCCGTCTGCACCGGGACCACCTTGATCTCTGGCAGATCCACGACCTGCGTACGATGGGCGATATCCGTCAGCTGGAGCGTCCCGGCGGGGCACTCCGGGAATTCTACCAGGCCCGTGAAAACGGCACGGTACGGGGCATTGGCGCAACCGGGCACTATGATCCGGCAGTCCTTCTTCATGCAGTGACGCACTGGGATATCGATTCCGTCCTTCTCCCGGTAAACCCCGTTGAAGCCGCGGTCGGCGGTTTTATTGACCGGGTTATTACAGCAGCGCGGGACCGGGACATCGGTGTAATCGGGATGAAGGTGCTGGGGGCCGGAAATTATCTTTTTCCGGAATCCGGATTGTCACCGGAGAGTCTGATCCACTTTGCCCTCTCCCGGGATGTCGACCTTGTGATCGTCGGGTGTTCGAATCCGGCCGAAACACGAACCCTTGCACAGATGGCCGACCGCCCTGCGTCCATGGATGAGGGTGAACAGGCACGTCTGATAGAAACCGTTCGTCCCTATGCGGACCGTCTTGCATACTATCGCGGAGTAATCTGAAAGGCGAACAACCTCAGCGAAAATACCCGCTTCCTGCGGCTGATACGGCGTGGAACGACTGATGAAGGTTACCGGGAGCTCCCGGGGTCGGGGATTGGATTTTGCTATGCGATACCGCGAATGAAAAAAAGAAAAGATTTCCGAAATGCCTTAGAAGCGGGGCTTCCGGTGTTTCGGGAGACAGTCCCGGCAATAGACGGGTCTGCCTTCGGTTGGCTTAAACGGCACTTCACATTCCTTATTGCAGTCTGAACAGACTGTCTTTGTCATCTCGCGGGGGCCGAAGTCTCGGGGACCACGGTTACCGCCAAAGTTTGATCCGAACATGGTTATTACTCATCAACAGTCTTTTGACGAACTGTCCTATTACATTCGGTCTGCAAGGATATAAGATGTATTGTCCGGCCCGATTGGGAATTTTGGTTCCGGCCCGTGCAGCACCCCGGTCTGCCAAACATCACGAATAAAAAACTGCGGCGCTTGCCCCATACTGTATCCACCCTATGAACGGGGGATCCTCTTCATTGCATTTTCAACCACCCTGCGAACATCCGGGTCCGGATCCTGCAGCGCCTTTTCGAGGTAAGGAAGTGCTGCAGAGTCGCCGATATGAACAAGTGCCCAAACCGCCTGCATCCGCACCGGCTTCTTCTCGTCCCGGGTTGCCGCCCCAAGGGCCTCTACGGCTTTTCTCGAACGCAGCATTCCAAGTGCAGTAACGGACCCGGACCGCACAAACGGATCAGCGTCTTTCAAGGCGGCGATCAGCGGTTCGACCGCCTCTTCCGACCCTATCATGCCAAGTGCCCGGGCTGCTGTTGTCCGCAGCTCAGCGTCCCCCTCCCGCAGGGCCCGGATCAGTGGATCCAGGGCCCGCTCATCCCCGATCTGGCCCAGCACCGCGGCGATCCAGGACCGGTCTTCATTGCTGCCCTGCTCAAATGCCTCGACGAGGAACGGGATTGCTGCACTCCCGATCTCTGCGAGAGCAAATGCGGCCTCTCCCTTTACATCGGGATCCGGTGACCCGAGGAGAGCAACAAGACCAGGGATATCCCGCTGGGCAGTAAGGTCTGCTACCTCGGGAATTGATGCCATCATATCCTTGAAGGCATAATGGATGATGAAGATCACGCTTCCCCGGGATCACCGAATATATTTTATAGCTCTTTCAACCAAGGCAGGTGATTGCGAGGAGAAATTCACATGGTGAAATCTGCACAACCGTCACCGGAAACCCTGTTGATTGATGCAACGATCAAGGATCTCTCAAACCCTGATCCGGCGGTCCGGAAAAAAATGCTCGATATGGTCATAGTCTGGGTATTCCGACCGAAATGGGATCCGAAGGAGTTTGTCGCGAAGGGAGGAATTCCACTGCTCGTAAAAGCGCTCGGAGAACAGGACGAAATTATGCGCCATCATGCCGTTGAGGCGCTGGATCGCCTCGCGGATCTCGGGGTGACAAAACCGATTCTGGACGCCGGGGCCCTCTATCACCTGAACAACCTGGTGCATGACAAGTACGAACCGATCCAGAAAGTTGCAAAAAGAGTCATTCAGCGACTTGGAAGCACAATGTAACGTTCGCACGGAAACCGTAACCGAGAAACCGGGTGAGGTTCCTGAACAACCCGTCTGCCACAGATAATTCAGGAAGAACAATCCGGACTATGATGGGCGATCGATAGTCATATCTTCCCCGCCCAACATTTTTCTTTTCATGGAAGGGGGAGCCGGGTGAAACGCACATGGCCGCTATCAGATATCCCGAAACCGGCTCTTCCGAAAAAAGGTGAACCGGGATCGTTTTGGGAAGACCGTGGTGACCGCCGTCATTGCGGGGTTGATCTCCATGCACCCGAAGGCTCCCGGGCAGTTGCATGCGAGGATGCGGTGGTTATACGCGTCGGGACCTTTACCTCGCCCACGGTAACGAGCTACTGGAATACAACCCTGTTTGTTGATCTCCGTCTCGGAGACGGACTCATCTGCCGGTACGCAGAGCTGGGCGAGGTATCCGTCACCATATGGGAACACGTCCGCCGTGGTCACCTGGTTGGAGGAGTTGGGACGGTCCTGATCGCGTCAGAAATTACCGAGCAGTCCCCCGGTTACGTCCGGACCCTGAAAGAACACGATACGTTAAGTATGCTCCATTTCGAACTCTGGCGTTCGGTTCCGACGGCTGATGCACGGTACCGCGGAGGCAACTGGTTCGCTAATGATGCACCCGCAGATCTTCTGGACCCTACCTGGTACCTCCAGGGGATCCTGTGATAATCGGTTTTTTAGTGCATCGTCAGGACGTTTTCAAACGTCGATCCTTCCGCACCTATAATATTCAAAACGTGCATTCCTACATACCGAAGAAGAAGAGGGAACACTATGGAAGGCGCACCGCGATCGGGGAATGCCATCGTCGTTGAGCAGCTTACGCGAAAATTTGCCGATCTCGTTGCTGTTGATCAGGTTTCCTTTACCGTACCGACCGGAGAACTC
>JAJRCL010000168.1 GCA_028679035.1 Methanomicrobiales archaeon
AAAATCTTCAAGAATCATCCGGGCTGCTGCGACGATGTTCTTTGCCTTCACATGGTAGTACCCTGTAGACCGGATGACCGATTCCACTTCTTCTGTGTCTGCCCCGGCAAGGTCCCGGGGGGTTGGGAAGCGTCGGAAAAGCGTATCACGGATCGTTCCGACCTGCCGGTCAGTCGTCTGGGCCGAGAGAATGGTGAGGATGAGAGCCTCGAAGGGATTTTCAAACGGTACCCCGACCGTCACATCTTCGGGATAGGACTTCCCGAGCGTTCTGAAGATCTCCAGTGCTCTGCGACGGTGCATGGAAAATGGGGCAGGGCGGATTCGAACCGCCGTCAAAGCGTCCCAAACGCTCTAGGATGGACCAGGCTACCCTACTGCCCCGCAGGATACACTACCACCGGATAAAAGAAATAGTTGCCGTCTTTTCAGCGCCCCAGCGGCAAGGGCGATTTCTTCTCTTCGGAAACAACCGTCCCGACAAACTCACCGCGGAATATGGCACTGCGCAGGTTTTCCGGGTTCTTTCCGTCGAAAACGATCAGGGGGATCCCGCTGCGTTCGATCACTTTGGCGGCGACCAGGTCAAAAACGGAATTGGAGCCTGCATTCAGCCGTTCGCCCCGCACAATTTCTGACAACTGCCGGGGTGTAAGAGTGGGGAACCGCACGGCCGCAGGATCCTTCCGGGGATCAGCGCTGTAGATACCATCAACGGAGGTGGTATTGATCAGGACATCGGCACCGACGCATTCCGCGAGTACCGCAGAGACTGTATCCGTGGTTTGTCCCGGAGTCACCCCGCCCATCACCACGATTTTTCCGGTTTCGCCAAATTCCTTCGCGTCGGTATAGTCTTGGGCAACGCGGGGATAAGCAGAAGCACCAAGTGCGCCGAGAAGGAGACGGGCGTTCAGGCGGGTAATTGTTATCCCCACCTCATCGGAGCTCGCTTCATCGATCCCAAGAGCGCGGGACGCCCCGATGTACCGGCGCGCTTCTCCTCCGCCCCCTACGACGATGAAGAGACGGCAGGATGCCCCTACCTCGCGGAGTACCGGCACATACCGCAGGATCGTATTGGATTCAAGGGAGGGGATGAGGACCGAGCCGCCGAGAGAGAGCACAACCTTCTGCATCAATCCTATGCATTGCCCGGATACACGCATATAAGTTATCAAAAACCGAGTGTTCTGTATGCTGTGCTGCCCGGTCTGCCAGTCACGGGATGTTTTCCTTGTCGCAGGGGGGTATCTGGGGACTATCTACCGGTGCAAGAAATGCCGGTACCAGGGCTCTTTTATCGTCGAAACCGGAGATGAAGACCCGAATCCCGCTCCATCAACCGGGCATTGATGCCGCAACCCTTATGCTGGGAAGTCACTTTCTGATGCTGTATGCACGAGGCGCTGCAGTTCACGCGGATCGAGAACGGGGGAGTGAAGTGTTCTCTGTGCGCCCACCGCTGTACGATCAACGATGGGAAACGGGGCATATGCGGGGTCAGGATGAATGTCGGAGGAACCCTGTTTGCCGGCACCTACGGGAAAATAAGCGCCGAAGCGGTTGACCCGATCGAGAAAAAGCCTCTTTTCCATTACCTGCCCGGATCGCTTTCCTACAGCCTCGGGACCGTTGGCTGCAATTTCCGGTGCGAACACTGTCAGAATTATCACATCTCGAAAGCAGGAATAGAAGGTTCCAGTCTTATGGAATTATCACCGGAAGAAGGAGTCGCCCGCGCGCTGGATTCCGGGAGCCGGTCAATATCCTGGACGTATAACGAACCTGCGATATGGCACGAGTACCCGCTTGCGATGGGGACACTCGCGCGGAAGCATGGGCTTGGTACTGTTTATGTCACCAACGGGTACGTCACCGAAGAAGCACTGCGGGAACTGGCGCCGATGCTGACCGCCTACCGTGTGGACCTCAAAGCCTTTTCCGATGATTTCTACCGGAAAGTCTGCGGAGGACACCTGCAGCCGGTGCTGGATTCGACCGTGCTTGCCCGGGAGCTCGGGATGCATATCGAGACCGTGACGCTCGTGATTCCCGGTCTCAATGATGCGATGCATGAAATTGAGGCACTGATCCGCTGGGTTGTGGAGAATCTGGGTCCGGACACCCCGATGCACTTCAGCCGCTTTCATCCCGATTACAAGATGCGGGATCGGCCCGCGACCCCGGTTGCCGTGCTGGAAAAAATTTACCGCCGCGCCCGGGAACTTGGTGTGCGGTTCCCCTACCTGGGCAATGTTCCCGGGAACAAGTATGAAAACACCTACTGTCCCGAATGCGGCGCTCTCCTTATCGAGCGATCCGGGTACGCGACCTTTTTCCGAGCGCTCGCAGGGAACGTATGCAGCCGGTGCAAGACGGTAATTCCGTATGTCAGCGATATTGGATGATTCTTGCGGCGCACCCCGTTTCATCGCCGATCGCATGCTAGGGACCCTCACCCGCTACCTCCGGTTCATGGGGTACGATACCCTTTCCGCTAACTCCCTGGAAGGTGGGAATGCCGCGGAGGATACGGTCCTCCTGCGGATTGCCGAAAATGAAGGAAGGATACTCCTCACACGCGACCGGGAACTTGCGCGGCGGGGAGGGAAACAGGCGATC
>JAJRCL010000169.1 GCA_028679035.1 Methanomicrobiales archaeon
AAGTGCACCCGGAGATGCTTCCCGGCGGTGAAAAAGCGTGAATGATCGTACGAAAGGAATCCTCATCTTTGGCGGGATTGTCCTGCTGTTCCTTGCGATCGGAATTCTTGCCTTCCTTGCCACCGGACCTATGGGTATTGAGGAACGGTTTACCCGCGCGACCAGCCAGGGGAGCGATAGCAGCAGCGAGGAAGAGGGTGTGGGCATGTTCGGATTCGGGATTGAGGGAAGTGTCATCGGTTACGTAATTATGCTCATCATTCTTGCAGCTGCAGCGATATTCCTCACGCGACGATCGCGAAAATTGTGAACTGTCAGCATCCTCCATCGATAGTAAAAAATGAGCGTTCTCGTGCACCGTTGATCCCTTCGTGGTTGTTAATCGGGCAAACGTATGCAATTGCGATTGTTACCACAGATGCAAGAAAAAAAGAAAATTAGAGTACTTTTTTTCCTGCTGTCTTGCCCGGGGTGCACTCGAAGACTTCCGTGATCGAGAGCACAAGGAGAGATTTTGCAGGATAGGCCTCGTTCTTTGCCTTGATCATTTTCTTCATTTTCTCGTAATTCTCCCCGCTCGTATGCACTGCAACATCCCCTTTGACCTGGAAGCACTTCTTTGTCTCCGGGTCCCAGAAATGGATCGCTGCATGGGGATTTTCCCTGACGTTCGCGAGCGTCTTATCCATGTAGTTGTCGCCGATCCAGATCGTGCTGTCGTTCACCAGCTGCACGAACGCAATCGGGGCGACATTCGGGATGCCTTTCTTCGATGCGGTCGCGACCGGAAAAATTTTGTTCTTTGCAAAGACCGCCTTTATCTCGTCGGTTAACGCTGCCATCGCACACCTCATGAGCTGCACGAGAATTCCCCGTGAAAAAGCCCATTTGAAGGATTGTATCCTGTCCTACATATTTATGGATATGGGGTATGTCCCGATGATAATGTGCGGCAAAATTCCTTCAAATTGCAGGGATGAAAAGGTATATGGGGCAAAAAACAAGAACGAATACCATGCCGGTTCGGTTTTTCGACCGAATTTTTAAACCAAAACCCCATATCGTTCGGAGCCCGCCGCCTCCGCTGACAGGACACGGCGCCGGAATGAATATTCCTGAATACCGGGTGAAGCCGTATTTCATCGTGGCGTCAGTGGAGATGGGAAATACCACCACCAAATGTATCCTGACCGGGACCAACCTCGAAACCGGCCAGTGCTACGTAATCCATAAAACCGTCAGCATGAGCCGGGACATCCGCAAACCCAAACCCGGTGAAGACGTCTTCGGGGAGACCCTGGACGGCACCGAGATCACCCGGGAATCGGTCACCGAACTGATCCGCGACACCCTGCTGCGCTGCCACCACGATGCAAACCTCTCGATAAAAGACGATCTCGATTTTGTGGTTCGCAGTACCGGGGTGGTCGCCGAAATGGACTCGCCGGACCAGGTCGGGGACTTTGTCATTGCCCTCGCCAACGGCTGCCTCCTCGCGGGCGTTCCCCCGCGCAAAATGACACCGCCGATGTCGAAGGAAAACCTTCCGCAAAAGCTGCAGCCGTTCTCCTTTGCCGACAAGGTCGTGTTCGTCGGAGCCGTCGCCGGAGTGATACCCCCGGTGGGTTCGACCGGTGTGGAGATGGTGGCAAACGAGATGGAAGGCGAGCTCGCCATGGCCGGGATCAAGGAAGGTGCGAAATGGACACCGGTGGACTTTCGCAATCCCTGCGTGACCATCGATTTCGGGACCACGATGGACGGGCGGATAACGAGCGATGTGCCGGCGGATGCACCGAATCCCTTTGCCCGGACCATTGGAAATTTCTGCGGCCTTGCCGGGGCGATACCAGATGCGCTTGTGCGGGGAACTGGCCTTGTCCAGGATAAAACGGGAACCGCCCTTGACCTGCTGGGCGAGCACGCGTCAGAAAGCGGAGGCCTCTTCAAACAGGCCCCGTTTATCGACGCCTATGTCGAGAAGGTCCATTCCTTCATCGATATCCGCATCGTCCCTCCTGACCGGCGGAAATTCGGCCGGGTGCCGGTGTTACCGGATGTCGCCCAGAAATCCGGTGTGGCGCTCATCGGTTGCGACTGTGGCGTGAACGGGTCTGCCATCGAGGACCTGCTCGGAATCGGGCATGAGATCTATACAAAGCACGGGACCGGTGCCCTCACGGTTGTCGTAGACCGGGTCTGTTCGAAAATGGCTCTGCGGCTCATTGACGTCGCGGTCGACCTGAAAATGGTCCCGCGAAATTCTTCCATCGGGTTGACCGGCCGTGCGGCGATCTCCGGAAAGAAACCATACTATATCCTCGAAGGGCTTGCCGAGCGGGACCTCTTTGATAACCCCAATGACCACGTGGTGTTCGTCGACGACGGGCTCGCCCGTGGAGCGGCCCTGATGGGCCGTTGCATGTGCTCGCTCGGCAAACCCCGGAACCCCCTTGGCGGGGTGCGGGGAGGACCATGCATTATGAAGCAGCGCATGAAAATAGGTAAGTAAGAAGGATCCTCATGGCAGAAGAGATGTTTGATGTTATAATCCCCCCCGGTGTCCCGCGCTCGGTGATCCGGGACGTCGTGAAGAAATTCGATGTGCAGGTCATTGAACGACCCGTGAAACTGAGGATGGGGAACATGGAAGGCGAGGAGCGCAACCTTATGGCTTTCCGCGGAAAAAAAGAGGTCATCGAGCAGGTGGAGACCTACATGCTCGAACGGCTGCGGGAATTCATCGCTGAAGAAGACCGCCGGTGAAGTGGAAACTGCCCCAAACGGGGCAATTCGCTATACGTGCAGGAATTTGTCAAAAGATACTGTTTTTTATCGATTCTTCCTGAGGGACAGGGCGTTCCGGTCCTGGAATGTTCTCTCCTTTCGAAAGCGATGGAAAGAACAGGCTCATCGGATCAGAATTTTATGGAAATATAGAGACGATTGATGAAAATATCGGTCATACTTGCTCATCCGGGAAAGGAAAGCCTGAATCATGCGATCGCCGGTGCGGTACGAGCCCAGCTCGCCGCGGATGGGCATCATGTGGTCTTCCATGACCTGTATGCTGAGGGTTTTGATCCGTTGCTTCCCTCTGCAGAGATACCACGCGATGCCTCCCTCCCTCCGCTGGTTGCCGTCCATTGCGCCGAAATTCGGGATGCAGACGGCATCGTCATTATCCACCCGAACTGGTGGGGACAGCCCCCTGCCATTCTCAAAGGGTGGGTCGATCGCGTTCTCCGTCCCGGTATCGCGTATCGTTTTATCGGGGGCGATGGAGGTGAAGGGATACCCGTGGGTCTCCTGCACGCAACAGCAGCACTGGTCTTTACGACGTCGAATACCCCTCTGGAGCGCGAGATGGCGGTATTCGGTGACCCCCTCGAAATCCTGTGGAAACAGTGTATTTTCTCGCTGTGCGGGGTGGAGAACTTCCACCGGCGTAATTTTTCTGTCGTCGTCACCAGCACCCGGGAAGTGCGCACGGCATGGCTTGCAGAGGTGCGCATGATGGTAAACGAAGTGTTCCCCCGCGATTATTCTTCCTAATCCCGGCGACAGATGCGTCCCATTCCGGTGTTCGGAAAAGGGGATTTCTATGTCCCGCCCAGCAGTTTGAGCAGGAGCGCTTTCTGGGCATGGAGGCGATTTTCTGCCTGGTCCCAGACGAGGCTCCGGGGCCCTTCGATCACTTCGTCAGTGATCTCTTCCCCGCGGTGTGCAGGAAGACAGTGGAGTACAACCGCATCGCTCGCCGCCTTCTCCAGGAGTGCGGTGGTCAGGGTGTACCCCTGAAACGCCTTCAGACGCGCTTCCCGTTCCGCCTCATCGCCCATCGATACCCAGGCATCCGTGTACAGGGCATCGGCCCCCTCGGCCGCATCCTCCGGGGAAGACGCGATCCGCACCTTGCCCCCCATCTGCTGCGCGAGAGCGATGTTGGCCGCTTCCGGCAGGTACCCGGGCGGACATGCGACCACGACCTCCATGCCCGTAA
>JAJRCL010000170.1 GCA_028679035.1 Methanomicrobiales archaeon
GTTCCTGCACGGTGATCGCGACTGATAAGACCGGGACACTGACGGCAAACCAGCAGACGGTGCGGCGGGCACTTCTTCCTGACGGGAGCGGTTTTCAGGTTTCCGGCGCTGGTTTTAGCGGGGAGGGCTCGGTAGAGGAGGAGAACGGGAGCCGGCCATCGAAACAGACTCTTACTGATCTCACCCACCTTGCTGAGGCGGGAGTCCTGTGTAATGACGGGAGCCTGTTCCGGGAAGACCGGGGGCACTGGGCCTCTGCCGGAGATGCGATGGACGTCGCACTCCTCGCATTCGGGTACAAGCTCGGGATCGTACCGGATACCCTGCGCAACTCTGTGGCGCGAATCGGGGCTATCCCGTACGAGCCGGTTCGTCGCTATGCCGCTGTTTTCCTTGCAGAACAGGACGGAGTGCGGATCATCATCAAAGGAGCGTCCGAAGCGGCCCTCCCATTCTGCGCATGGATGCGTGTTGATGGGAAGGATGTTCCTTTCGATGCCGCTCGCGTCGGAGAGCACCTGTCTTATCTCACCGGAAGCGGGCACCGGGTACTTGCGATTGCAGAAGGGGATCTTCCGGCCCTCCCCCGCCTTGACCACGAACTTGCCCAGGTGGCGCCGGAACTCACTCTCCTCGGACTTGTCGGGTTTATCGACCCGGTGCGCCCGGAGGTACCAGGCGCTATCCGTACCTGCCAGAACGCGGGGATCAAGGTCGTCATGGTCACCGGGGACCACCCCGGGACGGCCCTGGCCATCGCACGCGAGATCGGGATTGCGAGTACATCCGACGAGGTGATGACCGGCGCAGAACTCAAGGCACTCGGCTCTCCGGACCTCCCTGCATTCCTGGATCGCATCGCCGAGGTACGGGTTTTTGCACGGGTCACACCCCTGGAAAAGCTGCTCATCGTCGATGCACTCGTCAAAAAAGGGCATTTTGTCGCTGTAACCGGCGACGGCGCGAATGATGCGCCGGCGCTGCAGCGGGCGAATATCGGGGTCGCGATGGGATCCGGAACCGACGTGACCAAGGACACCGCCTCGCTGATCATCACCGATGATAATTTCTCGTCCATCGTTGCAGGGATCGAGGAAGGAAGGTACGCCTATGACAACATCCGCAAGGTCACCTACATGCTCATCTCCACGGGTTTTGCCGAAGTGGCCCTGTTCTTCCTTTCCCTGATTGCAGGCCTGCCCATTCCCCTCCTCGCGGTCCAGCTGCTCTGGCTTAACCTGGTCACGAATGGGATCCAGGATGTTGGACTGGCTTTTGAGGCGGGAGAAAAAGGAGCCATGCGCCGTCCGCCACGGAGTCCTCACGAAGGAATTTTCAACCGCCTGATGCTGGAGGAGGTTCTGGTTTCCGGTACCGCGATTGGGGTGCTCGGATTCGGGGCGTGGTTCGTGCTGCTGGGAGCCGGCCAGCCGGAGGCGCATGCCCGTAACCTCCTCGTCCTCCTGATGGTACTCCTGGAAAATGTCCACTGCCTTAACTGTCGCAGCGAGTACCGTTCGATCCTGCATATCCCGGTGCGCAACAACCTCTATCTCATCGCAGCGATCGTCGCGGCACAGGGAATCCATGTCCTCGCGATGAACATACCGCTCCTGCAGGGGGTGCTGGATATCGGGACGGTTTCGGGAACGGAGTGGGCTCTTCTTCTCGCCCTAGCGGTGACGGTGCTCGGGATCATGGAGTGCTATAAGTGGCTCCGCCGGAGGTTCCCCGGAGGTTTCGAAGGATTCCGGATATCCTCACCATGACCGCGACACAGCATTTATCGTCAGTCAGGACAGCAGATCCCTTGCAGGGATGCCGCTGACACCGCGCCGGAGGGAATCCCTCCTGCGCCTGATCGCATTCGATATGGCCCTTATCCTCGGGATGCTGCTGATCTACATGAGCATCTATGTCACCTTCTGGTTTCACGAATCCGGCCATATCCTGTACGGGTTTCTCAACAACCTGCTGTTCCATGGTTCGATCTCACGCTTTACCGTCACGAACTGGGTGGACTTCCCGCCGTTTCCCTTTCTGAAGGCTCCCCAGCAGGTGACCATCACTGATGGCGATCCGTCCCTGAACTTTGCGCTCGGTGGGATCCTCTTTGTAATCCTTGCGTGGGCCGCTATTTCCCTCGCAATCTTCCGTACATCCCGGAATGTGCACCGTCCCTGGATATTTACCGTGCCGATCATGTTCTCCCTGATGGAGGTCCTTGGCAACTTCTTCTGCGGAACCGACAATCTCTCCGGCGTACCCCAGTCCTTTTGCGGGACCGGTCCCGTCCAGTCGCTGCTGGGGGCGATCCCTCTCCTTCTCCTGATCCCGTTTACTATTCTGCTCTACCAGCCGGTGCGGACACGCGTCTCTTCGTTCACTGACTGGTTAAACGAATGGAAAAAACGCAGGCGTCCCAGTGACCTGCCCTGATTTACTGTCCCGAACCCTTTTATACTCGCACTTCCATCCAGCATGCACCAGGAGTTGATACCATGGCAGGAAAGTATACCCTTCCGGCGCTGCCGTATGGCTACGGTGCTCTTGCACCCGCCATCTCTGAACAGCAGCTGACAGTCCACCACCAGAAGCACCACCAGGCTTATGTGAACGGGGCAAATGCGGTCTTTGAGAAGATCGAAAAAGCACGCAAGGACGGCACCGATCTCGACATGAAGGCAACTCTTAAGGAGCTCTCATTTCACGTCGGGGGCCACCGCATGCACTCCAAGTTCTGGGAGAACATGGCTCCGGCCGGAAAAGGCGGCGGCGGGATGCCCAAAGGCGCACTTGCAGACGTCATCAGCGGAGAATTCGGGTCCTTTGAGCGGTTTAAGAAAGAGTTTACCCAGGCAGCGGTGAGCGTTGAAGGTTCGGGATGGGCTGCCCTCTCGTTTGATCCACATGAACCGCGTGCCATGATCTCCCAGATCGAAAAGCACACCGTCAACACCTACCCCTTCAAGATGATCCTCGTTCTCGACGTATGGGAGCACGCTTATTACCTTGACTACAAGAATGACCGTGCGAAATTCGTCGAAAACTTCTGGAACGTCGTTAACTGGGACCCGGTGGAAAAGCGGCGGCAGAAGGCGCTCCAGATGATGAAGTAATTCATTCAATTTTCTTTTTTTTCGATATTTGCAGTCTCAATCAAAGAATTTACCGATATCTTTGGACAGGTTCAAAGTGATGAGGGGTTTCTCTCAATTTTTCCTATCCGAGCCGCACCGGGTTGGATGGTACCTGATCTTTTTCCACAACGACAGCAGTGCCATACGCCAGCACTTCGGTCATGTACCCGCCGATCTCCGAAGAATCGAATTCAACGCTGATAACGGCGTTTGCACCCAGAGCCCGGGCATGCTCTTTCAGCCGCGTCAGCGCCTGGTCCCGGGATTGGTTCAGGAGTTCCGTGTATTCATGGATCTCTCCGCCCACGATGGTGCGCAGTCCCGCGACGATATTCATCCCCAGACCCCTGCTCCGTACGATCAGGCCCCAGGTGAACCCGAGGTTCTGAACGATCCGGTACCCCGAAAGGTACGGGGTGCTGACGACGACCACATCTTCGGCCATGGGGTACTCTTGTATCCTCCACATGAATATCCTCCTCTTCAACGTCACGGGAACCGGTCTCTTTATCGATTGTCCCCGACCACCTTCCTCAATGAAACGGTCTTCGATTGCTTCGGAATTTCAGAACATTGATTCCTCCAATGACTCCGATCACCTCATCTGCTACCTTGATTCCATCGATGCCCTACCCCTCTTCAGGGGTATGAAAGAGCGCAGTTATGAGTATCTCGGCCTCCACGAGGGTTTTGCAGTCCTTGATGCGGGCTGTGGTCCCGGTTATGATGCGATCCGCATGGCA
>JAJRCL010000026.1 GCA_028679035.1 Methanomicrobiales archaeon
AACTCGTGAACGATAAGGGGACCGATGCTGCTGAGGATGTGACCTTCACCGCCGGTGGCGGGACCGTGTACGTCAAGGTCTACCCGCTGGGATACGCCGACCAGGGCACCGTTACCCTGAACGCCCAGAATGCAGAATCCGTTACCGTTGCTGCGAACGGACCAACCGTCTTTGGGGATGTTACGCCCACTGCGACACCGGAAGCTCCTCTGCCCGCAATCCTGGTGTTCCTCGCACTTGGCCTGCTGGTATTCTTCCGGCGCTGACATTCCGGGCGATTGCACGCGCACGGCCGGGAACAAAAACCCGGTCTCATTTCCTTTTTTCCTGTGCGATGACCGGACTGTCGGCCATCGCTTTTCCCGGGCCATTCCGGATCTTTCTCCTGTGTGGTGTGCCGTTCAATGCTATCGGGGATCGACTGGTCCCATAACAATCTATTTTTTATCACCCGTCCAACCTGTACAGAAGGCCGGGGTAGTCTAGTCCGGAAAGGCGGTGGCCTTGAAAGCCGCTGGTGCTTCGCACCTCAGGAGTTCAAATCTCCTTCCCGGCGTCCCATAACCTTTAAAAGGAACATCACGAATTTACAGGGATTTTGCCTATGTGCATTGCTGTGCCCGCAGAAGTTATTGAGATCCGCGAGGGAAATATCGGAGTCGTCGATTTTGGCGACCTTCGCCAGGAGGTCCGGCTTGACCTTGTGGACGTCGCTGTCGGTGAATTTGTCCTCGTACACGTCGGTTTTGCCATCCAGAAACTCAGCCGGGAGGAGGGTCTCCAGACCCGGGAGCTGTTCAGGCAGGTATACGCGGCAATGGAGGAGTGATGCACGAGTACGGCATCGCATACGATATCTTTGCGACCGCCCGGAAAGCAGCACTCGACAACAAAGCTGCATTGGTCACCATCATCCATGTCGACCTGGGGGAGGTTGCCATGGTAAACCCCGAACAGGTCGAGTTTCTCTTTTCCGTCATTGCTGCAGAAGAACCATTATTCGCGGGAGCACGGCTTGCATGCCGGAACGTCCCGGCCGTGGGCAGGTGCGGGTGTGGCTACGAGGGCCCAGAGACGTTTGTATGTCCCCGCTGCGGTGCTCTACCTGAGCTGATCCAGGGCAGGGAAATCGTAGTAACATCCGTCGAAATTGAAGTCGCGGATTCCCCGGCCTGTTAGGAACGCAGCCACGCAGTCAGTTCCGCAGCACCCATGGTATTGATGATTGCCCCTTTTTCCAGCCATCCCCGCCGTGCCGTCGCAACCCCGTACGCGAGGTACCGGAGATTCTCCTTCGCATGGGCATCGGACCCGATCGAGCACCGCACGCCGTACTCCCGCGAGGTAAAACAGTTCACATCTGAAAGATCGAGACGGGTGGGAAAGGCATTGATTTCCAGGCAGACCGAAAGATCAGCTGCAGTGCGAAAGATCCGTGAGAGATCGATGTGGTACGGTGGCCGGTCGTTCAGTATCCGCCCCGTGGGATGACCGATGATATCCACGTGATCGTTGTGCATTGCAGTCAGCACACGCTCCGTCATTTCTTTCTCTGATTGTTTGAAACCGGAATGCACGCTCGCGACCACGACGTCCAGGTCCTTGAGCACGGCATCGCTGACGTCGATTTTCCCGTTCCGGTCGATGTTTCCCTCGATTCCGGAGAGGACGGTAAATCCGTCCAGGGTGCGGTTGAGCGCTTCGATCTCGCGCATCTGTTCCCGGATCCCTTCCTCGGTGAGCCCACGTGCGATGGCAAGCGTCTTTGCATGATCGCAGATGGCGATGTAGGAGAGTCCCAAACCCTGTGCAGTACTGGCCATCTCCGGGATGGTGTGCGATCCTTCGCTCCACTTCGTGTGGACGTGCAGGTCCCCTTTGATGTCAGCAGGACGGATGAGATCCGGCAGCTTTCCCTCCTGTGCCGCCTTCACCTCCCCCCGATCCTCCCGCAGTTCGGGTTCAATGTATTGCAGGCCGAGGGCGCGATAAATGTCACCTTCCTCCACGGATGCGATGACAGTCCCTTTTTCCTCGTCGGTGAGGCCGTACTCGTTCAGTTTCCAGCCCTGTTTGATGGCAAGTCCGCGAAGGCGGATATTGTGATCCTTGGAGCCGGTAAAATACTGGAGGGCCGCCCCGTACTGCGTCCGCTCCGTTACCCGGAGGTCGACCTGCAGGCCGTTCGTGAGGACGATCGTGCTTTTCGTCACACCTTTCGCAAGGACCTTTTGTATCCCCGGCATGGACGTGAAAAAATCCATGACCTTCTTCGGTTCCGCGGAAGTCGCGATCATGTCGACATCGCCGATCGTCTCCTTTTTCCGGCGGATCGACCCGGTCAGGCTGACCATCTCTACGGCAGGGAATCCGCGGAGCCGGTCCTCGATCTCCTGGGCGACCGGGAGGATATAGCCGAGGAGAAATCTGCCGGGACTCTTCTGCTGCCGCTCAACCGCCTCCAGGATGTTATCTTCGGTCTTTTTCCCGAACCCCCGCATCGAACGCAATTTTCCTTTTCGTGCCGCTTCTGCAAGGTCCCCGACGCTCTCGATCTTTAGCTTCTCCCGCAGCAGCAATGCCTTCTTGGGCCCGATACCCTCCACGCC
This sequence comes from Methanomicrobiales archaeon, assembly GCA_028679035.1. GTDB lineage: Archaea > Halobacteriota > Methanomicrobia > Methanomicrobiales > JACTUA01 > JAJRCL01. The sequence goes on from JAJRCL010000026.1 coordinate 2,610, forward strand.
CATCAGGTCTTCTACCCCGGTTGGAACCTCCTTTTTCAGCTGCTCCAGGTACGTCAGGTTTCCGGTCTCGATGATCTCCCCGATCTTTGCGGCGATACTTTTCCCGATGCCCGGCATATCCTCCAGTTCCCCGCGTTTGTACAGGGCGGCAACGTCCTCCGGCAAGGTCTCGATAGTCTGCGCTGCACGGCGGTAGGCACGCGGCTTGAACGATACGCCCTCGATTTCGAGCAGATCTGCCACCTCGTAGAGGACCGCGGCGACCTCACTGTTGCGCACCCGTGTGCTTTCCTTCACCGCTCTTCACCCCCTGCATGCGATACAGGTCGATGATCTCTCCAGCAGTGGTCGTCTCTTCCGGAGACTTGTCCGGCCGCCACCGCACAAAGCGCGGGAACCGCAGGGAATATCCCCGTTTCGTCCGTTCGTCCCAGCCACAGGTGTGGATAGGGCTTTTTGTGATTTCTGCGGCAAGGATTTCCAGCACATATCGTGGAGAAAAAAAGAAATCCGGTTGCACCTGCCGGGTGATCATGACGCGGGCAGGAGGGGAGGCGGTCAATACATCTTTCAGGCGTTCGGGAAGCCCGTTCAGTTCCTCTTCGGAAAAACCCGTCCCCATCCGGCAGACCGTCTGGTACACGTCTTTCTCCGGGTTGAACGCGGCACACAGCACCGAACCATACGTCCCGCTCCGCATCCCCCGCCCGGCATAGGCGCCGACGATGACGAGATCAAAAGTATCCCGGACCCGTGTCCCATAGCTCGTTTTCCATTTGATCCACTGCCAGTCCCGGGATCCTGCCCGGTAAACGGAATCCGGAGCACAGGACTTGCAGACAACGCCTTCGAGCCCGCGGCGGATGGAGGCATCGAAGAAGTTCTGGATCACCGTGATATCACGGGTGACGACCCGGTTCGTGACGGCGATGAGCGGGCCATTCCCGACAATGCTCTCCAGGGCTGCCCTGCGAACTGGATAACTGGACCCCAGGAGTGAATCTCCGTCCTTCCAGAGCAGGTCAAAGACCATGTAGCGGACCGGAAGCCGTTGCACATACTCGGCGATGCGGTACTTCCGCCGCCGGTGCATCAGCTCCTGGAACGGGATATAGACGCCGCGATCACGGTCGAATGCCACCGCCTCACCATCAAGGATCGCCTGTGGGGCACGGACGTGTTCCTTCACCTGCTCCACGACGTCGGGGAACTGGGCGGTGATGTCGGTGAGCCTCCGGGAGAACAGGCGCACACTGGATCCGTCCTTGTGTGCCTGGATCCGTTCCCCGTCAAATTTTTCTTCCGCCGCGATATCGGTGTCCGGGATTTTCTCCAGGATCTCCGAAATCTCCCCGACCCTCTGGGCGAGCATGGGGCGGATAGGACGGTTCAGCGCAATGCCGGTTTTCTGCACGCCGGCAATGCCGTGCATGCGGAGCATTTTTGCGACCATGCCGATATCAGAACTGATATTATAGGCGTGTTCAAGAGCGGGGCGTTCCTGTTTCGAACCCAGGAATGCCTGCGCCAGTGCATCAAGCAGGGTCATGTCCCCGACACCCATGCGCATCTGCCCGGTCACAAGCCGCACCAGGTAACGGCGTTCGGCAGG
>JAJRCL010000171.1 GCA_028679035.1 Methanomicrobiales archaeon
CCATGGGTAAAAAAGAACTGAAGGTCGCATTCCTGCTTTCCCTGCGGGCACTCCAGCGGGGAAGCAGAACGAGTGCGATCCTGACAGTCCTTATCGTTGCCCTGTGCTTTACCAACATGATCTTCCTGCCCGGTCTCTTCAACGGGATTGGGCAGAGCATCACCACGCAGGTCGTAGACTACGAGGTAGGGAACGTCCTCGTCAGTCCCCGGGCCGGCGACCAGTACGTCACCGACCTGTCGGCAACACTCGACCTCATCAACCGCATGCCCGGCGTGGCGCGGGCGACCCCCCACTACGCCAAGGGTGCAACCCTGAAGTACCGGGAACGGATGCTCGGCGTCTCTGTGCGGGCGATCGAACCCTCCGATGAAAAGTACGTCTCCCCGCTGTATACCAAGATGATCGCGGGATCATATCTCGGCGACGGAGATACCGGTGAAGTCATCATCGGAAAACCGGTCGCAGGGGATCCCTCTGTCCGGCAGGAGGACGAATTCCAGCCATCGCTTGGCGGGGTGCGGGTCGGTGACTCGATCACCATCGAGTACGGGAACGGGTACACCGCAGACTACCGGGTCAAGGGCATTTACTATACCGGCTGGAGCCAGGCAGACAGCACGGTGTTCGTCACCATGAGTGACATGGAACTCGTCGAGGGTAAGGCACTCGACCGGGCCGACTATATCACCGTGAAGGCGAAACCCGGCTACTCCGAGAAGTTCATCAAGGACGAGCTCCAGTCCTATGGAGTCGCTGAGGACGTGCAGACGACCGCAGACCTCCTTTCCAAGAGTATGGGGAGGGCACTGCAGAGCTTTGCCATCATCAACATGGTCTCCCTGATCGTGAGCATCATCATCACGACGGTTGTCCTCTTCATCGTCATTACGATCAAGACCATCAACAGCCGCCGGCAGATCGGGATCCTCAAGGCTATCGGTGTGGACAAGGAGGTTATCATGCACAACTACGGGTTCCAGGTCATCATCCTCGCCATCTTTGGCATTGTGCTCGGTATCACACTCACATCACTGCTCGCCGTCTACATGGCCATGAACCCCATCGTAACCCCGGAGTGGTCGGCGACACTCTACCTCACTCCCATGGACCTGATAGTAAACTCCCTGATCCTCCTGGGGGCAGCGGTTGTAGCCGGTTACATCCCGGCGTGGCGCGTCTCACAGGAAGACATCCAGAAATCCATGAGGACATAATATGATTGAGACCGAGAACTTACGCAAGGTCTATCCCATGGGCTCCTTCGATGTAAAAGCCCTTGACGGGGTGGATCTCGCGATCGAGAAGAAGGAATTCATCGGCATCATGGGGCCGAGCGGGAGCGGGAAGACCACCCTCCTCCACATGCTCGGCATCCTGGATCATCCCACAGAAGGGAAGATCCGTATCGATGGCACCGATATCGGCAAGCTTACCGATTATGAAAAGACCATGTTCCGGCTCTACAAGCTGGGCTACGTGTTCCAGGATTATGCGCTGGTGCCGGAACTCACCGTGATAGAGAACGTCAGCCTCCCGGCAATGCTGCGCACCGATAGGAACGAAAAAGAGTACAAGGCTGCGAGTTATGATATCCTCCAGCGCGTCGGCCTCTGCGACCGCCGCGGTCACCTGCCGAAGGAGCTCTCGGGCGGGCAGCAACAGCGTGTCGCGATCGCCCGTGCCATCGTGAACCGCCCGGACATCCTTTTTGCCGACGAACCCTGCGCAAATCTGGACACCGAGAATTCCCGCATGGTGCTTAATCTGTTTAAAAAGATCAACGAGGAGATGGGCCAGACGATCGTGATGGTCTCCCACGAGGAATGGCACAAGGAGTACTTTGATCGCATCATCCGCATGCGAGACGGAAAGATCGAAAATGGAGGGAACTGATCATGGCAGATGCCAGCGCTCTCCTCTATGCATCATTCTTTATAGGAAATCCTGCATAATGGGAGATGACGGGTGTCGTACCTATGAAGTCCTGTCTCATATTCCACTCCTATTCCGGGATCACCCGGGGTGTCGCACAGAAGGTAAAGGCCGCCTGTGGTTCCGACCTTATCGAGGTTATTCCTCGCAAGAGGTATTCTAACCTGACTGCCTACACGGTAGGATCCCTCCGGGCGATGCGGGGAGAATCGGACCTCATTGATCCGGAAACCATCAACGTGTCCTCCTATGATCTCATCGTGATCGGCACGCCGGTATGGGCTTTCCGGGCAACGCCGGTTATCAACGCCGCCGTTGCTGCACTGAAAGGTTTTGAGGGAAAGAAAGCAGTGATCTTTGCCACCTGTGGTGGTTCCCCTGGGGAGACCATACCAATCCTGAAAAAAGCGCTTACCGGGAAGGGTGTGACCGTGATTGATGCAGTTGTTTTTACGCGAAAGGACCTCGATGCAAAGACCGCTGATTTGATAACGGCCATCAAGACAGCTCTTCCCACTTGAAAAAATACTTTTTCGCACGTCCCGTCACGCAAGCTCCACGTATGAAAGTCCTTGTCATCATGGGAAGCCCGAGAAAAGGGGCAACGTATCGCGCAACGGAACGGATCAAAGAAGTGCATCAGTCCCGTGACACAGTGGATTTCGAATATCTCATGCTTAACGATGTGGATCTCTCCCATTGCCGGGGGTGCTTTATCTGTTTTGTGAAAGGGGAGGAGCATTGCCCGATCAAGGATGAAGGGCAATCAATCGAGAAGAAAATGCACGATGCCGATGCGGTCATCTTTGCATCACCGGTCTATGGGATGAACGTTTCCGGACTCATGAAAGTGTTTATCGACCGTTTCTCGTATATCTTTCACCGGCCACGATTTTTCGACAAAAAGGCATTCCTCCTTGCTACGACGGGTGCCGTCGGACTCAAGGAGGTGCTTGGGTATTTACGGCTCGTCGCCAGCACCTGGGGGTTTGATGTGGTGGCTGAAGCAGGGCTGATCACGCCGCCGGCAGGAATACCGCAGCCGGCGTCCCAAAAACAGGATAACGACCGGATACTGCAGAAAGCGACAGAAAAATTCCATCAGTCCCTGATGAGCGGTAAGCGGTCTTCCCCGAGTCTTCAGGACGTTATCGTATTCCGCGCCCAGCGGGCGGCATTCGAGGAAATGGGATCCTATTCCCCGGTCGATTACGCGTACTGGAAGGAGCACGGGTGGTTTGACCGGGGAATGCGGTTCTATGTGCAGGTGCCCGTTAACCCGCTCTACGATGCGATCGGCACTGTCGTGGAGTTCGTCCTGCGGCGCCGGGCGCGGAAGGTGTTTCAGGAAGCCCCCAAAGAGAACGTTGGCCGGTAATGTGCCCGTACCGGGATATCCGGCTTAATTACTATTTCAACGTTGTGCCCTCGTGGTCTTAACGGTCTCTCAGTCGATCGATTCTTAAATTGCGTTACTACTCAATCCTCGAGAGGTGGTGCGTTTTTCCCAGGTTTTCCAGGTCATTCAGGATATACACGAACGCGAACCACTTCCATTGACCCCATCGCCG
>JAJRCL010000172.1 GCA_028679035.1 Methanomicrobiales archaeon
TCACATGAAACCGCCATCCGCACGACGTCAAATGACAGTTAGGATATCGCATCCGCAAAGGTGCAGAGCTGTGACACCAGTGTCCTTTTCAGGCGATCCCGCACCTGGCGGGAAACGCGTTTCGTTGTTGCGTTCCGGCCACCCCGACCAGAGGGTCCGGCTTCAGGGCACACCATCTGAACCATAGTATAGAATTGGTTTTTAAGATATATAAATTACTGATTTTTTATATATATTACTATAAAAATCATATATATCATATACTTTGTGTATAAATATCGGCGGAGGCCCGTCAGATGTAACGTACGTCCACGGCGAGCGTTTGCTTGAAGGTCTTCTCGAAGTCCTCCCGGTGCAGCTCGATCCCCCAGATCTCAAGGTGGCAGTCTCCGAGTGCTTCCAGGACGATCGTGATCTCCCGTTCCCCTTTCTTCTGCAGGGAGACACTGCGGATTACCCCGGAATGACTGCGGTCAAGAGAATTGGCGAGGCAGAGAAGGTTTGCGAGAACTTTGACTATCGGAAGGATGTCCAGTTTCATCTCAGTCAGCCGGCGACGGTGTTTGGGAGAGAGATAGCGGCGGTGGTAACGCGCGACGAGGGCAATGATCAAGATGTCCCGGTCGTCGAATCCCAGGAACTCGGTATTGCGGATGATGTAGTAGGAATGCAGGTCGTGGTTATTGTAGGAAATACAGGTGCCGACATCATGCAGGACGGCGGCGTATTCCAGCAAATCCCGTTCGCGGTCCCCCAGCGTGTGCAGCCCGGCAGTTTTTGCAGAATCGAAAAGCTCGAGTGCAAGGCGGGCTGTTGTATTCGCGTGGGTTTCATCGACATTGAAGCGCCGTGCCTGCCGCAGCACGCTCGACCGGCGTACCGAGAGATCCCCGCCCTGGTGGAAACCTTCCATCCGGGAGAGGTAGTCGAGCAGGAGACCCTCGCGGAGCCCCCGGTCGCTGACCCGGAGTTCCGTCAGACCGAGTGCCTCCATCAGCACTTCGATAATTACTGCTCCCTGGATGATAATATCGGCACGGTCCGGGTTCATTCCTGCGACCTTTTTGCGTTCCGCGAGCGGGAGGCTGCGCAGTTTCGCCACCGTTGCCTGCAGGTCGTCACATTCGACCGCCTCCTGCCCGTTCGTCTGCCGTTTATCACCCGGTTCGCTGCAGCGGCGCATGGTGATCTCTGCAAGACTTTCCAGCGTGCCCGAACTGCCGACGGCATAATCGATACGGAAGGAATGGAGGTGCTTGATGGTGTCCGCGAGCACTTCAGTGACGAAGTCCTTCATCTTGGCATAGAGGCGCCCGCTGATCGAACCATCCTTGTTATCGGGCGGAAAGAGTGCTGCGATCCGAAGCGCCCCGAGTTTCTTGCTGTCCAGAAACACGAAGTCCCGCTGGTCTCCGACGGCAAACTCGGTGCTGCCACCGCCGATATCGATGAAGAGGGCCTGGCTGGAGTCCAGGCACAACCCGCTCGAGACTCCCAGGTACGTGAGGCGGGCCTCTTCCCTTCCGGAAATGACATGGACGTCAATGCCCGTCTGTCCACGCAGTTGTGCAATAAAATCACCCTGGTTCTTCGCCTCTCTTGTCGCCGACGTCGCAACGGCGACGATCTCCTCAGCACCGAACGAGCGGGCGAGTTCGGCAAAGCGGCGCACCACGATCGTCGCACGGTCCATCGCGTCGGTGGTAAGATAGCTTTCTCCCCGGAACTCGCCTTCCCCGAGCCGCACCACTTCCTTCTGCCGGGTCAGCACCGAATAGGATACTCCTTTCTCGATGCGCACGACCAGGATGCGGACCGAGTTTGTCCCGATATCGATGAACCCGACCACGCGGTTGGCTACGGTTCGGGCATCCATGTGACCTCAAGACCTTTTTTAAAAATCTGTTCAAAAAGATTGCCTTTCTTCGCCACGGCTGACTGTTCCTCATCCGCCGGGACCGATCCGGCACAGCCGATCATGACGGTATCTGTCCCGATGCGTATCTCGATGCGGCTGATCCTCCCCAGGTGCGAAATGTCCAGGGCGTCTGCCACCCTCAGCAGCGCGGTAAGGATGCGGATCGTAGTCTTCTCCTTTTCCTGCAGCATTCCATACTCCTTTTGGTGGGGGTTCGGGAGGTCCCGGCCGTGATACCGGGCAACCAGAGCGATCATCATCCGTTCCTTCTTACGGAGTGGCAGGTCGCGATCGGTAAGAATCAGCTGGAGACTGCGCTGCAGGTGATCTTTCCTGCCGCCTGCAAGTCCGATATCGTGCAAAATTCCTGCGCACTGCAGCCAGGAGCGCTCCCGGGCGCAAAGACCGTGGAGCGGTGCGAGCTGGTCGAACAGGGACAAGGCCAGGCGTGTGACGTGGAGACTGTGTTGCTCCTCGAAATGGTAGCCCCGCGCGATATCGATGACCGTTTGGATCCGGGCCGCTGATATAATGGAACCGGCCTTCCTGCCGGCACGCTTCTGTGTTGCACAATGGCGCTCGGCATCGAGGAGAAGCCCGAGCTGCCGGAAGAACCCGGCGCGATGGTGTTCCGCCCAGATCTGCACAAATTCCTCAAAGAGCATTCCCCGCTCAGTACGGCACTCGTCCAGGAGGACCTGGATCCCCGGTTCGATCGTTCCGGAGAACGTGCTGGTAGCTTCCACCGAAAGCAGGTTCTCCCATTCGTTGTCGATCACTCGGGGCAGCTGCAGGATCCATACGTCTAAGTCATGCAGGGTACCGAGCAATTCCTGCACCCGCTTCACCGTGCTGATCGGACTATCCAGAGCCCCGTCGTAGAGCGGTGCATACGCTTCCATCGTATAACGGAGCCGCTTGGCAGCGATCCGCATTGCATGGTGGCCCTCAATTGCCTCCGGGTCTTCCAGGGATGTTTCGAGCACGATGAGGGCATCTAGACGTTCCCTGATGTTATTCCGTGCCTTTTTGTAGATCGCTGGTGCATGGTGTGTCTTCTCCTCCTGCATTGGTGATACAGTTCCCTCACGAAGAACAGAGCCCAGATCGTGGAGCGCTGTACTCTCCTGTGCCCGGTCGATCGCTTTGATGACGGCAGGCTGAACCGCCCGCCGTTCTTTGGAAAGCCTCAGGAGGAGGTATTCGAGTCCGGGGAGAAGTGCAGTAGTGGTACAGTTGGCGATCTTGCCCCGGAGAAACTCAATTTGAACGTCTTTGTCCCGCGCCTCCCCGAGCGCCCGGGTGATCCGCCGGATCTCCTTCAGCCAGGAACGGTACTCCGGTGCCGGAAAGCATTCCCGGAAAATCGGGAGCGTCGCGCGAAGCCGCCGGGAAGCCACCCGCATGTCGTGAATGTGATCGGGATCTGCGGCTGCCCGGACCCCCTCAAATTGCCTGGTGAACCCGTGGTACAGGTGATCGAGTACTCCTGCGCCGAATGAGCAGAGTTCAGGTGATCCCTTCGGTCTCTTTCCGGGCACCGTTATCACTTGTCCTGCCATGTGCCCCGGTGTTCGAGCAGCCACTGCTGGGCATGGACCGGCGGTGCGCCTTCTTTGGGCTGGACACGTATGTATCGCCCATCCGGAAGCAGCATGCGTGCTTTCACTGTATCGGACAGGTGCAGGGGGAGGATTATGTCAAGAATGGCACACCGGTTACGCAGATCATGCAACGGAAAGAGGATTTCGATGCGGCGGTTCAGGTTCCTCGGACGCATGTCGGCGCTCCCGAGAAGTACCTCGTCGTTGCCGTTATTCCCGAAATGGTAGATACGGGCATGCTCCAGGAACCGGTCTACTACAGACGTCACGGTAATCGTCTCGCTCACACCGGGAATACCGGGACGGAGGCAGCACAGGCCCCGTGCTTCAATGCGGACAGGTACTCCCGCACGGGATGCACGGTACAGGGCTTTGATTATCCCCTTATCCTCAAGGCCATTCATCTTGAATTCGATCAGTCCGGTTCCATGTTCCGTCTGATGTTCGATCTCCCGTTCGATCTTCCGGACGATCTCGCGACGAAGCGTTACCGGCGCGACGAGTAACTGCCGGTACTCAGGTTGTAAGGCGTAGCCGGTCAGGACATTGAACAGGTCGGTCACATCGGCACCGAAATCCTGGTCTGTGGTAAAAAACCCGATGTCACCGTACAGGCGGGTCGTTACCGCATTGAAGTTACCGGTCCCGAGATGCACGTACCGCACCACCTTCTCCCCCTCCCGGCGCACCACCATGCACACTTTGGCATGCACCTTCAGGTTGTGCATCCCATAGACCACATGCACACCGACCCGCTCGAGGGTTCGGGCCCATTCAATGTTACGTTCCTCATCGAACCTTGCCTTCAGCTCGACCACCGCCGCGACCTGTTTTCCATTCTGCCGTGCCTTGATCAGGGTATCGATAATAGGGGAGCCCTTGTCGATCCGGTAGAGGGTGATCTTGATCGCGAGTACCAGGGGATCTGTCGCCGCCGTTCGGAGGAACTGGAGAAACGGCAGGAAGCTCTCATACGGGTAGTACAGCAGGATGCTGCGCAACCGTATTGCGGTGAAGATGTCCTTGTTTCTCTCAAAGATCCGGGGCACCGAAGGAAGAAACGGAGGATCCTTCAGCTCGGGACGCGGGGCCTTCATGAGATCCATGAGGTCCGTGATTCCCACGAGACCGGGAACCCGGTGAACCAGATACGATGGGAGGCCGAGTTTATCGGCAAGGACTGAACTGATGAATTCAGGAGTGTTTACGTCCAGTTCAAGACGTTCGGGCGAGCCGTGGCGCCGGGCCTCCATGCTCTCCTCAATAGCGGTCAGGAGATCTGATGCTTCGTCTTCCCGGATCTCGATGTCGGCGTCACGGGTGATCCGGAAAGCAGCCGAGGCACCGATCTGGTAGCCGGGAAAGAGGAGGTCAAGATTTGCAGATATTAAGTCCTCGAGCAGAACGAAGACCTGCCTCCTCCTGCCGTCCGGATCACTTTCCGCCCATTCCGGTACCGGTATAAACCGGGGGAAAAGCCCGGTCGGCACCTTGACCCGGGCAAAGAGGTCACCTTTCTTTTCATTGCGCAGTACCACGGCGAGATTGATCGCAAGGTTCGAAATGAACGGGAACGGATGGGTTGCATCCAGTGCCAGGGGCGTCAGGCTCGGGAAAATCTCTGAGGAAAAATACGCACGCAGAGAAGCCTGCGCAGCCTCGGGGAGCGCATCGTACTTCCCGATCACGATGCCGGCAGCGGCAAGCGCGGGAAGGAGGTGGTCCTGCCAGCAGGCATAGTGTTCGGGGATCAGGGTTGCAAGGTAGAGGGTGATCGCGTCGAGTTGTTCCGCCGGTGTCATTCCGTCGGGGGGAACCTCGAGGACACCCATGGAGAGCTGGCGGCGGAGACCCGAGA
>JAJRCL010000173.1 GCA_028679035.1 Methanomicrobiales archaeon
GCCGGAAGCACCGTCTGGTCCGGGAACGGAAATTGACCGGCGTGCTCGAACGCTATGCCCGTACGGTTTCACAGGCAGACCGCGGGGCCGTGCAGCGGTAATTCCCGCCAACAAAGGAGGATTTTCACCGATAAACGACCGGTACCACGAGCTCACGGCACCGGATCGCATGATTTAATGCCGTTCCCTCCCTAGCCCATTGCAGGATCGTCGTGATCCGGAGAGGACCGTAATGATCGATAACCTGTTCGACGGTAACCAGCGATTCATTGAGAAAGATTTCAAGCCCCACGGGGAGCATTATTCGAAGCTTGCCAAAGGGCAGAGCCCCAAGGTGCTCTGGATCGGATGTTCGGATTCCCGGGTCCCGCCGGAGCGGATTACCTGTTCCCGTGCGGGGGAGATCTTCGTCCACCGCAATATCGGCAATGTCGTGCCCAACAATGACTGGAACTTTGCCACGGTCCTGGAGTATGCACTGCAGCATCTCAAGGTGAGCGATATCGTCATCTGCGGGCACGGGGACTGTGGGGCGATGAAGGCGCTCGATGCGGACAACAACGATGTCTACATCCCCCTCTGGCTGAATAATGCACGGCGGGCAAAGCAGGTCGTGGACGCCGTGGACAAGCCGCTGTCGCCGCAGGATCGAAAACGGAGAATCGAGCTGGAAAATATCCGGCTGCAGATGGAACACCTCCGGAACTATCCGCTCGTGCGAAGGGCGGAAAAAGAAGGAAAGGTCTCCCTGCACGGTCTCTATTACGACCCGGAGAGCGGGAAACTAACCAAGGTCATCTAAGTACAGGCGTGTGACGGGATCCCCGTCACATACTCCTTTTTTCCCCGGGTGGATCACTACAGCACTTTCTGCAGTTCCCGGCGCAGGTGAGGAAGCGATATTCTTCCGACCGGTGTGACTTTTCCGTTGATGAGGATGAGGGGGATCGGCGGGTAATGTTCCTCGATGATCTTTTTTATCCGTTCCGGGACCTCGTCATCAATGAGGGTCAGGGTAACCGTGATGCGGTCGCCGAACTCCGCTGCAAGCGCGATCTGCAGTTCAGCGAAAGCGACCGGGAGTGCCCCGTCCGGGTGGCAGCGGACCAGCTCACAGGATCGCTCGCTGTCACACGGGAACGGCCCACAGGGAGAATCGGAAAATCCAATGACCTCTACGGTTACCTTCGTGCGGTTCTTACTTTCGGTCATGGCAAATCTCATTCCCTCCGAAGAGAGAGTCGTATTGTACTGATCAAGTATTTATTGTTCTAGATTAATAATCCCGTAGGGATTTGCGCGCAATTTCGACAAAGGCAATGCTGCCGTTGATTCATCCTTCGGATGGGAAAATTCCGACGGATTGCATGCTGCAGTACCACAGGAAGGGGTTAATACATGTGGGATATTTTTAAGAAAAAGGATATTTCACGCTGGGTAAAAGAGGGAGATACCTTTGCCGAACAGGGGAAATACGACGAAGCCATCAAGGCGTACGGTAAGGCACTCGAGGTAGAACCCGGCGATTCAGAGACGCTCTATAAAAAAGGTCTCATCCATAAGGAACGGGGAAATAGCGAAGAAGCTCTTGCTCTTTTTGACAAGGCACTGCAAAACGACCCGAAGAACGCACAGATCTGGTACCAGAAGGGCGTGGTGCTCGGCAATACCGGGCGGATCGAGGACGCCCTCAAATGTTTTGACAAGATCCTGGAGATCGATCCCAAATACGCCGTCATCGCATGGTACCATAAGGGGCTTACGCTGGGAAAGATGGGACGTTACGAGGAGGCGATCCAGTCTTACGACATCGTCCTGGAGATGGACCCGAAATACGCGATCGCCTGGTACAGCCGGGGGATCCTCCAGGAGTACCTCGGGAAGTATGACGAAGCGCTGAAATGTTTTGACAAGGCGCTGGATATGTACAAGAAGAGCGCCGACCTCTGGTACCACCGCGCCAACGTCCTGGGGAAAAAGGGAAGTATCGAGGAAGCGCTGCGCAATTACGACAAGGCGATCCAGATCGACCCGTTCCATATCAAGGCATTCATCGATAAGGGGACTATCCTTGAAGAGACGGGAAAGCTTGATGAAGCCCTCGCCATGTTCGAGCGTGCCCTCAAGATCGATCCGAGAAACGCAAAGGCCTGGTACCAGAAGGGTGTCACCCTGCAGAAAAAGGGGAAGTATGACGAGGCAATCGACGGTTTCAACAAGGCTCTCGAGATAGTCCCCCAGAACGTCATCGTCCTCCTCTCCAAAGGGGTTGTCCTGGCATCCCTGGGCCGGTACAAAGAATCCCTCGCCTGTTTTGATGAGGCACTCTTGATCCAGGAAATTCCGGAAGTGAAAAACCTGCGGGAAGCGGTACTCTCGGAACTGGAATCCCAGAAGAAATAACGCTTTTTTCCCGCCTTTTCATACAGGCTGTTTGACCGTCAGCCCGGTGGCATGGACGCGGATCTACGGTGGTGTATGTCGATACCCGGGGGCGCAACACCGGAAAGATTCCCCCCTCGCCCTGCACCATTGCACTACCGTTAATACGTGAACAAAACCCATTCATTATGATACATCCATGAAGGCAGTCCTTGGGTTGGAGGATGGCACGGTCGTCCGTGGAGAAGGGTTCGGGGCCGAGGGGTCCTGCGGCGGGGAACTGGTCTTCACCACGCAGATGACCGGGTACATGGAATCCCTCACCGACCCGAGCTATTTTGGCCAGATCCTGATGTTTACCTATCCTCTGATCGGGAATTATGGCGTGGACTTTGAAAATTTCCAGTCATCCCGCGTCGCTGCCATGGGGTGCGTAGTGGATGAGGTCTGCAAGGCCCCGGCCCGCCGTCCGACGCTTGCGCAGTTTTTTGAAGAACAAGGCCTTTTCGGGATCCAGGGAGTGGATACCCGGATGCTCACGATCCGGCTGCGGGAACAGGGGACCATGCGGGCGGCACTTCTCGTCGGAGACGATGACGGGGATCGCGCCGTTGCGATGAGCCGTGCGATGGCCCCGATCTCGCAGACCGATCCGATACCGCATGTCACCTGTGCGGCCCCGTACCGGATTGCCGGGAGCGGGAAACGTATTGCCGTCATCGATCTCGGGATCAAGCGCAACATGATCGTGAGCCTGCAGAAAAAGAAGGCAGACCTTTTCGTGTTTCCCTCCAGTACTTCGGCCCGGGAAATCGCGGCATGCGAACCCGAAGCGCTCTTCATCTCCAATGGTCCCGGCGATCCGATGATGGCAAAGGACGCGGTCGCCAGTATCAGTCATTTCATCGGTGAGATACCGGTCTTTGGGATCTGCATGGGGATCCAGACCGTCGCCCTTGCACTCGGTGCCGAGACCTACAAACTCAAATTCGGGCACCGCGGAGCGAACCAGCCGGTGCGGTATTCCGACGGACGGATCTTCATCACGACGCAGAACCACGGGTTCTGTGTGAATGCCGACACCCTCCCGGAAGGCTGCAGGGTCAACTATACCAATGTTAACGACGGCACCATGGAGGGTTTCGAATGCACAGACCTCTCCATCCTCTGCGTCCAGTTCCATCCCGAAGCCTATGGAGGACCGCGGGACACGGAATCGCACTTTTTTGAGGCGTTGTTCCGGAGGATTCCCTGATGCCCCGCAAGGAACATATCAAAAAGGTCATGATTATCGGATCCGGCCCTATCCAGATCGGGCAGGCCGCCGAGTTTGACTTCTCCGGCTCCCAGGCCTGCCGTGCGCTCCGGGAAGAAGGGGTGCAGGTGGTGCTCGTCAACTCGAACCCGGCAACGATCCAGACCGATCCCGAGATGGCAGACGTGATCTACCTGGAGCCCCTGCGTGCCGAGATCATCGCCCAGATCGTCGAAAAGGAGCGCCCCGACGGCATTCTCTCCGGCATGGGCGGGCAGACCGGCCTCAA
>JAJRCL010000174.1 GCA_028679035.1 Methanomicrobiales archaeon
AGCGTCGGGATGCGGCGACTCATGGTTGCGAGAATCTCGAGACCGACTCCGGAGTCCTCCGGTTTTCCCGGGCCGGGGGAAAGCAGGATCCGGTCACAGGAAATTTTCTGCACCTGCGTGATAGGCGTGTCATTGGTCACCACGGTTGTTTGGGCACCTAAAGACCCCACCTGCTGGCAGAGGTTGAACGTGAAACTGTCGTAACAGTCGACAACAAGGACGTTCATGGTGCACCTTCCGCTGTGCGGATAGCGGCAAGCATTGCCTGTGCCTTGCGCTGGGTTTCTTCCATCTCGCGTTCCGGAACCGAGTCGGCAACGATACCGGCACCGCTGCGTACTTCTGCGACACCGTTCCCGAGAACGATCGTCCGGATCGCGATCGCGAATTCAAGATTCCGGTTAAACCCGGCATACCCGACCGCCCCGGCGTACACTCCCCTCCTCGAGCCTTCCAGCTCGCGGATGATCTCCATCGCCCGGATTTTTGGGGCTCCGGTAACGGTCCCTGCAGGAAAACAGGACCGGAACGCATCGAAACAATCAAGGTTGTCCCGAAGGATGCCCTTCACCGTGGAAACGATATGCTGGACATGGGAGAACTTCTCAATGGACATGAAATTCTCCACCATGACCGATCCATAGCGTGCCACCCTGCCGACGTCATTGCGTGCGAGATCGACGAGCATCGTGTGCTCTGCCCGCTCCTTTTCATCGGCAAGAAGCTCGCGGGAAAATCGTGCGTCCTCTTCCGGGGTTCTTCCCCGCGGGCGTGTGCCGGCGATCGGCACGGTGGTGATGCGGCGGTTCTCCACCCGCACCAGCATTTCCGGGCTTGCACCGATCACCTGCATATCCCCGAAGTCCAGGTAATACATGTACGGGCTGGGGTTCAGGTTCCGCAGGGCACGGTACAGATCGAGAGGAGCAGAGGAACTGGAGAGCCGGACGGAACGGGACAGGACTGCCTGGAAAATATCTCCTGCAGCAATGTGTTCCCTGATGACCCCGACTTTCCTGCAGAATTCTTCTTCAGAGAGATCGGAGAGGTGTCCCTGGCAGTGCTGGCTGCTGACAGCTTCCATCTGTTCGACGACAATCCTCGATGGCGGGACTTCCCGGAAATCCTGATCAATGGCTGTGATTTCCGAAATACGATCCCGGATCGCGGTACAGCTTGCTTCGTACGCCGCGACCGGGTCGGTTTCCTCAGTCAGTAACGGGGTGGAAA
The DNA here is from genome assembly GCA_028679035.1 of Methanomicrobiales archaeon. Lineage (GTDB taxonomy): Archaea > Halobacteriota > Methanomicrobia > Methanomicrobiales > JACTUA01 > JAJRCL01. The sequence continues at coordinate 1,231 of JAJRCL010000174.1, forward strand.
ACACGAAAGCTCGTTTGTCCTTCTGATCAAACACCGTGCAATCCTTGGCGAGCATGAAACGTGCCGTCGGGACGTCGTTCTTTTCGTCCCTGCGTAACCGGGGAATGATTTCTTCTGCGAGTTCGTACGTAAAATACCCGACAAACCCGCCAAAGAAACGCGGAGCACGGACATTTACAAAATTGAACCGGGAAAGGATTGCCTCCAGTTGTTCCACAGCATCCGATCCGTCCGGGTCACGGCAGACAGACAGAAACGGATCAATCCCGGTGATTACCGGCTTTGCGCCTAAGGAGCAGGAAAGGACCGGATCCGTAATAATATAGGAATACCGGGACAGGTGCTCGCTGCCACTCATGGATTCGAGGATACACCCGTGCTCCCGTTTCTGCTGCTCAAAAAAATCTACCGGTGAGCAGCGGGGAAGAGGTATCTCAGCGACGATTGGGATGAGAAGTGGTTTTGCCTGATGTTCGGCGAGCGTCAGAAATTCTGACAGAGAGAGATTCACTGCAACGGAGCCCCGTCGTGGGGCGGATTCCATTCCCGGGGCATCCCCTCCCGGTTCGTGCTATAATTCTGCATAGGTACTTGTTATTTTGTACATATATATACCTTATTGTATATTAGTGACCATAGATGAATATTTTTAGTATACCATTACACGAACGTGCTTTTAATTATCCGGGAAATACTGGGATAATCCGGGTGTATCCCGACGAATTGCTGGCATCTTTTCAAAAAAAAGGTATTACCCGCCCGCCACGGGGGGAAATACCGCGATTTCATCCCCGTCATCAAGCACGATGTCCGGTGCATTTTTTCGTTCCACACGCTGCCGGTTCCGCATGAGAATCACATAATCCCGGACATGTCTCTCGTTATCGAATAATGCCTCTGCAAGTGCCGGTGACGTATCCGCGAGCTGATCGAGGAGGGCCCGCAGGGTCGTTCCCTCAGGCACTTCCATCCGGCGTTCCCGGCCGATGAGTTCACCGAACCGGGCGAATCCCCTGACTATAATAATCATGACGATTCCTCCTCATCCGGACTATTTCCCCCTGTTCCACAGTCGATACAGTGGGGACTTGACGATACGGCGACCTCGTCAAGGACCGAACATGCCCCATTCCAGAAGAGGAGCCGGTTTTCGAGGAGTGCCCCGTACCCGGTCAGGTACTTGATCACCTCATTGGCCTGGATGAGGCCGATTATTCCCGGTGCAATACCAATCACCGGAAACTCCCCTCCCGGTGGCGGGTGGGGGAAGATGCAGCGAAGGCACACCGTCTTTCCGGGGAGAATGGTCGTTGCCTGGCCGTCGAAACCCCAAATCGCGCCATGAAAAAGCGGGATCCGGTGGGCGAGCGCAGCACGGTTCAGCAGGTACCGGCCCGCAAAGTTGTCCAGTGCATCGACGATGCCGTCTACCCTGCAGGTATACGTGCTCAGGTTTTCGGCGGTGAGAGTCACCTGTGCAGTCTCAATTGTAATATCTCCATTCATCTGGCGCAGCTTTTCCTCTGCTGACTGTGTTTTTGCCTTCCCGATGTCCCGCTCCCAGTGGAGGATCTGACGGTTCAGGTTACTTCGGTCCACACAGTCATAGTCCACAAGTACTATGTGACCGACCCCGGCGGCAGCGAGGTAGATCGCAATCGGCGATCCCAGTCCTCCCGCCCCGGCGATGAGGATCCGGGCTTTTTTGAGACGCTCCTGACCATCTTCACCGAAGACCAGCATCTGACGGCGGTACCGTTCTCTTTCACGTTCGCTCAGCACAACCCGCTACCCCGCGTATTCATGAATCTCCTGCTTCCTTGCCCTCTTCATGGGTGTGGTGCGTTCCCTTTTTCTCCACCCAGGGCTCCAGTCCTTTTTTCTGCCGGTAATCGTTAATCGCCATGTGGATCCCTTCCTCGGCCAGAAGGGAGCAGTGTATCTTGACCGGGGGAAGCCCTTCAAGGGCTTCGGCTACCGCAGTATTGGTAACGTCCCACGCCTCTTCCAAAGTTTTTCCTTTGATGAGCTCGGTGGCCATGCTGCTGGAAGCGATCGCAGCCCCGCAGCCGAACGTCATGAATTTTGCATCGGTGATACGGTTGTCTTCCACCCGGATATAGATCTTCATGATGTCGCCGCAGACCGGGTTTCCCACTTCACCAACGCCATCCGGGTTTTCGATCGCCCCGACATTACGGGGATTCATGAAGTGCTCCATTACTTTTTTGCTGTACATCAGGACACCCTCTGTTCTTTCATCTTCTGATACAGGGGAGACATTTCCCGGAGACGGGAAACCACGCCCGGAAGCACCGACTGCACGTGGGCGATGTCTTCCGGCGTATTCTCTTCCCCGAGCGTCAGCCGCAGGGACCCATGGGCGATTTCATGGGGAAGGCCGATCGCCATCAGGACATGGGATGGTTCCAGAGATCCGGACGTGCATGCACTTCCGGTGGAAGCGGCGATTCCAAAACTGTCCAGCAGCAGGAGCATGGATTCTCCTTCAATAAATGCAAAGCTGATATTGATGTTGCCCGGCAGCCGTTGTACCGCATGACCGTTCAGACGCGTGTGGGGTATTTCCGCAAGGATCCATGCCGTGAGCTGGTCCCGGTATGCACGGATCACTGCGGTCCGGCCGGGAATGTCGGTACCTGCCAATTCAATAGCTTTTCCGAGCCCGACGATACCGGCGACATTTTCAGTCCCGGCCCGTTTCTTCCGTTCCTGTCCTCCCCCGTGCAGAAGAGAATCCGGGCGCCTCCCTCCACGGATGTAGAGGGCGCCAGCACCCTTGGGCCCGTAGAACTTATGCGCGGAGAGGGAGAGAAGATCGACACCAAGTTCCTTTACATTGACTGGGATCGCACCGACGACCTGGACCGCATCGGTGTGAAAAGTGACCGAGTGTTCCTGCGCAATTTTTCCGATTTCGGCGATAGGTTCGATGGTGCCGATCTCGTTATTCGCGTGCATGATGGTGATGAGGATCGTTTTTTCCGTAATGGCCCGTTCCACGTCGGACGGATTAACGAGCCCCGTTCCATCGACCGGAAGGTAGGTAACGGTAAACCCCTGTTTTTCCAGCCACCCGCAGGTGTGCAGCACCGCGTGGTGCTCGATCGCTGACGTGATGATATGATTTCCCTTTTTCCGCTGGGCGAACGCCGTTCCCTTGATCGCCCAGTTGTCAGACTCCGTACCGCCGGCAGTGAAGTATATCTCCTCCGGTCCGGCCCCAAGTGTTGCTGCGGTCTTCTGCCGGGCAACCTCGACTGCTTCACGGGCATCGCGGGCGATCCCGTAAATGGAAGAAGGGTTGCCGTAATGGTCCCGGAGATACGGAAGCATCGCGGCAATCACGTCAGGGTGCGGCTGCGTGGTCGCGGCATGGTCCATGTACACAAAGCGCTGGCCTGTCATGTCCTCATTCCTGCCGGAAGATACCGGGTAATCGGACTTCTCCCTTTCGCTTCCGTATCGGTTTATTCCTTGGTTGATCCGGTCGATCCGAACACGGGGGAAGAAAAATCACAATTGTGAAACAGTATTCACTCCCAACGCGGATCTCTTATAGATTGCGGTGGACTGAAGCATATCGGATAGCTTAATAAACTTCGTACAAAGAGGTAAGGCAGAGAGGAGATTCCTTGATTGAGCAGATCGTCCACGGGATTGGATATTTCTTTTCCGGTGTCGGGGCAATCCTGATCATCTACGGAGGAATCCTTGCGATCATCGCGATCCTCAAAAAGGAGATCCGATCGGATCAGCCATCCTACGGTGCGATCCGCAGCAGGTTTACCGGAAAAATCATATTCGGGCTGGAATTTTTTATTGCCGCAGATATTATCGAGACCCTGATCGCCCCGGGACAGCAGGAGATACTCCTCCTCGGCGCCGTGGTTCTCATCCGGGTCGTCCTCGGGTATTTCCTCAGCCGCGAGTCTCGCGATTACCCGGAACGGGAAAACCCGGTGTCGGACAATTCCATGCGGTAACCGGATCGGTATGGATGTTTATCACTCCCGTTGACCGCACCATGCTGTCACTTCCTTTTTTTCTTTCCCAGTAAGCGCACCCGTTGCGCTTCCTCATGACATTCGATCTTCAGAAGAAAAGTCCCATAGCACGGTTTTGTAAAGGGAAAGACGACGAAATCGTTCTCGAGACCGATCGCTATCGGAGGAACACCAATAATATGCCGGTCAAATATTTTGTATCCGGGATCGACGTAATAGATTTCCGGATACTTTTTCTCCACATACGCGCGGCATTCGGCAAACGATGCGCCGGAGAGGAGCACTTCTTTTTCTATCTCGTCGATGCACGCCATCCGAATACCTCATCGATCTTCTTCCGGAGTTCGTTCGGGTTGTGAACCGCTTTTTCCACGATCGTTTCGCACGGGAAATCTATCAGGGCTGCCAGTGTCTCAGCATTCCGGCCGAAAACAATGACAATAAGGCGTCCTGTTGAGATGTGGTGCATCGTTGCGGCATAGGAAATCCCGGCATCGTTATGGGCGAAGACGATACAGAGATCAAAATTCCGGTGCTTCTCGACAATGTCCCCGATGCAGCGGTCGAGATCAATCATTTTCCGGATATAGTGCTTTTCCGGATCCGACACCCGCAAAAGGCTTATCACCGATGGATTGCCGGCGGTCAGCACGTCCCAGTCATGCGTTGTCAGCATATGGGCGAGATACAGACCAATTCCCGTCTGCACCGGGATTTCCGGACATCCCATTAACAGAAGGGCGCTCTGACCCGTCAATGCATCAGCCACACGATCACCAATCCCTCCGGATATGTATGCAGCTGCAAACAATAATCATCATTCCCCATGCCGTGGGATGGCAAACGGGCACCCCCAATACTGGATTTGATCGATTGATAACGGGATTTCCCGCCATCGCATAAAACTCTATAACCACGGAGTGAGAGATCACCGGAAGTATCCCGGGAGATATTGAGCCTTCTCTGTCTCAAGGGGCCAGGGGCCGGACCTGTCCCGGGATTAGAATCGACGTTCGTCGGGGTTGTACACGGATGGAACAGACGGGAACAGACAGCATTGTTGCGCACATCAGGGCATTGAAAGAGGAGCGCGACGCGGTCATCCTCGCACACAACTACCAGATCCCCGGTGTTCAGGATATCGCTGACTTTGTCGGGGATTCCCTCGAATTATCCCGGGTTGCTGCCGCACAGCGGGTACCGGTGATTGTCTTCTGTGGCGTGGATTTCATGGCGGAAACCGCGGCGATTCTCTCTCCAAAAAAAACGGTGCTGCTTCCGGCAGGGGATGCCTGCTGCCCGATGGCGGAGATGATCACCGCCGGCGAGGTACGCCTCCTCCGGAACCGGTTTCCGGACGCGGCTGTGGTCTGTTATGTCAACACCACGGCTGATGTGAAGGCGGAGAGCGACATCTGCTGCACCTCGGCAAATGCCGTGAATGTGGTGGAATCCCTGGACGCCCGGCAGATTCTCTTTATCCCGGACCGGAACCTCGGAAGGTATGTTGCCCGGTTTACGAAAAAAGAAGTCCTTCCGTGGGAAGGATTCTGCATCGTGCATGACCGGTTCACCGCAAAAGAGGTCACCGAGGCACGCCGGATGCACCCCGGTGCAGAAGTCCTGGTCCACCCGGAATGCCGCCCGGAAGTGATCGACCTTGCAGATCACGTGTTCAGCACCTCCGGCATCATCCGGCATGTGGGAACAGGCCCTGCGCGGGAGTATGTGATCGGGACAGAGGTAGGTATACTGCACCGGATCCATAAGCTCTACCCGGATCGGGCGGCGTATCCTCTTGCCCGGCACGCAGTGTGTGTGAACATGAAAAAGACAACACTTTCCACGGTGCTTTCATCTCTGGAACGGATGGAGCCCCGCATCCAGGTCGATACCGCAATCGCTGCCCGGGCCCGCACCGCGATCGAGCGGATGCTCGCGGTGTAGCCTCTTCCGGGATTGTCTCCCGTTGAGACCGCAGACAGGAATACCCGGTGGATTTGTCGATCCCCCAAAAGTTGTTTATACCCCTTGCACGGAGTTGTATCGGCAGATCCAATGTCGGGCAGTGGAGACAAGGACGACAGCACGGCACTTATCCTGAGTAACAGGCGGGATGACCGGTAATGGACACGCCACCAGACATGCGCGATTCCGGGATTGATATTCTTGGCAAAGTCCCGTGGGGCACGCATTTCTGCCAGTTCTATGAGACGAAGCATGATCTGATCGAGATGCTCGTCCCCTATTTCACGGCAGGGCTTCTCGCGAATGAATTTTGCATGTGGATCACGTCCAAACCACTCCGGGTCCGTGAAGCGAAGGCCGCTCTGCGCAGGAACCTTCCGGACCTCGACCGATACGTTGCGAAAGGACAGATCGAGATCCTGGATTACAGCGAGTGGTATACCCGGGGCGGAGAATTTGAAGCCGATGCGGTCCTTGCCGGCTGGGTGCAGAAACTTGAGGATGCCCTGAAACGGGGATTCGAAGGCCTCCGCCTGACCGGTAATACCTTCTGGCTCGAACAGCAGACCTGGGACGACTTCACCAACTATGAAGCCGCGGTGAACAGCGTTATCGGCCGGTACCGGATGCTTGCAATCTGCACCTATTCCCTCAAAAAATGCAACAGCCGCGAGATCCTTGATGTCATGGTCAACCACCAGTTCGCCCTGATCAAGCAGAAAGGCCACTGGGAAATCATCGAGAGTGCCGAGCACCGCAAAACTGAGGAGGTGCTGAAGGCAACCCAGGACC
>JAJRCL010000027.1 GCA_028679035.1 Methanomicrobiales archaeon
CGGTCGCGTACGTCACCGGGCACAAGAAAGAGGACGTCGTTGAGGCGATCAACCGCACCGGTGACGCGGGAGCTGCGGTCGAGGAACTCCTTGCAGGAAAAGAACAGATGACCTTCTCGGTTCAGCAGCTCGACATTTCCGACGTCTACCGGGAGCTGGAGCGGATCGCGACGGGTGAAGGGAAGGGGTCACAGCGGGAGAAGCTCCTCGCGGCACGCCGGCTGTTCGGGAACACATCGCCGAAGGAAGGACGGTACCTGGCCCGGCTCATGATGGGTGAGCTGCGGATAGGGATCGGGGAAGGGAATGTACGGGATGCTATCGCAAAGGCATTCAGTTTGGACACAGCCCTCATCGAACACGCCCACCAGGCCCTGAACGACCTGGGAGAGGTTGCGATGCGGGCAAAGAAGGGCGTAACGGCCCTCCAGGATGTGCACATCGAGATCTTCCGCCCGGTCAAAATGATGCTCGCGCAGCAGGGGACCATCGACGAGATGGTGCAGGAATACGGTGATGTCGCGGTGGAATACAAATACGACGGAACACGGTTCCAGTTACACCGCAAAGGAGCGACGATCCGTGTATATTCCCGCAAGCTCGAAGACGTTACCGCCGCACTTCCGGACGTCATTACGACCCTTGGAAAGGTAACAGACCATGATGTGATCCTGGACGGGGAGGTGGTAGCGATGAAGGACGGAAAACCACGCCCGTTCCAATTCGTGCTCCAGCGTTTCCGGCGCAAGTACGAAGTATCCTCGTTTGTGGAAAAGATCGAGCTGATCCCTTTTGTCTTTGATATCCTGTACCTCGACGGAAAGACCCTCATCGATCTTCCGCTGAGCGAGAGACGAAAGATACTCGAGGAGACCCTGACCGGCGCCATCGCCCCCCAGTTCCGATCCGGCGATCTTTCCGCGCTGGAAAAGGTCTATGCCGCAGCCCTGGACGCCGGGCATGAAGGAGTCATGGTCAAGGAGCCAGGGTCCCGGTATCTGCCCGGGGTACGGGGGAAGCACTGGGTGAAGGTGAAGCCGGAGGTGGATACCCTCGATCTTGCCGTTATCGGTGCAGAATGGGGGGAAGGGCGGCGGGCACACCTCTTCGGTTCATTTCTCCTCGCATGCCAGGATAACGGGAGACTTCTGCCCATCGGGAAAGTCGCGACCGGATTCTCAGATGAAGTGCTTGCGGAGACCTTTGAGATCCTGAAGGACACGGTCATTTCCCGCAGCGGTAAGGAGGTCCAGCTCGAGCCCTCCGTGGTGTTTGAAGTCGGCTATTCGGAAATCCAGAAAAGCCCGAATTACGAAAGCGGATACGCCCTGCGGTTCCCCCGGTTTATCCGCATACGCTCGGACAAGGGAATCGAAGAAATTGAGACGCTTGAGGGGATCAGGTCCCGGATTCAGCAGAAATTCGGCTCCGGATAACCCGGAACTTGGTCCTGGCCTCGTCACCCTCGACAAATGCATAATATGAAGAGGCATACCCCACGATCTTCTGGAAGGTAACCTCCCCGTTGAAGTCGGTATATTTGGAATAGAATTTCGAACCGTCACGCTGCTGGAGAATGACCTTCATATCGATTGCCGGTTCATCGGTGTCCCGGTGCTTTACCCGGAAGGTGATATTCGGGTTCTGTGGTTCTTCGCCCTCCGCCCCGACCTGCAGTTCAGGGAGGATCCCGCTCTTTCCCGGCATACCGGCGCGGTCAGAAAAGGGTGAGCCCCGCAGCAGGACAAGGATGTAGAGCCCGGAGAGGAGGCAGAGGAAACCTTCGCCCCCGATAAGGATGAGCCCGAACGTCGCAGTGCCGAAATAATAGATCATGAGGTTGTATGCCCATGCAAACATCGTGATATCGGTGGTAACCGAGGCGATGACAAGCCCGGAGAATATGATCTGGATGTATCCGAGGGAGATGAGCAGGAAGGCAAACAGCATTCCCATGACATTAACGACGACGAACTTACTCTTTTTTTCACCGGTACTCTTGAAGATGCGGTACAGAACCACCATGAAAATGTTGACGTACAGGATAGCGGCGAAGAAAATGATGAAATAATCCTGCATGCTCAACGATGAACCGGACTCCGTCTGCGTGAATGCAGCCCCCAGCTGGACGAGAAGGGAGATCATCAATACGGCTAGTCCGTACCTGCGCATAGATAACAAATCCATCTTTTTGTATAAATACATGTTGTTTTTGATTCCATGGATTAACACACGTATAAAGATTTCTGGGGCATAGTTACAGGTATTACGGAGCTCATTCTCCGGATCTACCATCATAGTGCGCCCCGGACTGTGGACGGTCGGCATCGGATGGAGCAGTCTCTGTTCCAAAGCGGACGATCCTGACCTTTCCGGCCAGGCGGGTGAGCACCGCGGCAATCCATTCTTCCCAGACAATTTCTCCTTCGGGAACCATGGCTGCAACGTCCCTGCCGAGGTCATCGTCCCGTCCTGTGCACACGTGCACGATCACGGATCCGGGCGGGTACTGGTCCGGAACAATCCCGTCTGCATCGCCGTCCACAACACCAAGGACGGGAATGCCCCGGTGAG
>JAJRCL010000175.1 GCA_028679035.1 Methanomicrobiales archaeon
ACTTCGCGGCAGCACCCGAGGGTCGTTACCCGGGCCCACTGGTCCTTGTTGGTGGTATCCCGGTGAATCCTTCTTCCGATGGTCCGGAGGAAGGTTTTGCGTTCGTCTTTAACTGCACGGAGATACTGCCGTACCTGTTTAATGGTCGAAGACTCAATCGGCGGTGTGCGCACAACCTTGGGTGTCCACCCGATGTGTTTGGTGATCTCCCGGAGGGTTATCCCGTTCTTCCCGATCACGACCCCGGGCTTTTCTGCTTCGATCAGGACTTCCCCGGTGTCGGAATCAAAGAAAATATCCGTGATCCCGGCATTTTCCCCGACAACGGTCTTAATCTCTTCAGCTGCTTTTTCCGGATCCTCAAGAATCGTGGGGCGGACGACAATCCTCTTGCGCAGATCGCGTGCAAGGATCTTGATCAGGTCTGCCTGATCGGCAAATTTCTTGGGATCATCGGTATAGATCACCAGCTCCGGTCCCTCAAATTCCACTTCAGTTACCGTGATCCCCTGCGGGACAATGCTATGGATCTTATCCTTCAGCTCTTTCAGCCGCTCCTCAATCAACATGAAATAATCCGTCCAAAAAAAAGTTAAACGCCGGCAGCCGCGGCCTCTTTCTTTACTGCATAAGTAAATTCATGGTACTTGTCTTTTGTGATGACAACGACATTGATGTCTTCTCCCGATGCGATGTCTCTGCGCATTGCTGCGACCAATGCCCGGATAGCCATATCAACGGCTTCTTTCTCTGCCATTTTCGGGCGGTACCGGTCTTCAAGAACACCATACGCCATCGGCGAACCGGATCCCGTTGCAACTATCTCTTCTTCCTTGGAAGCTCCCCCGAGAGCATCCACGGAATAGATACTGGGACCGGATTCGTCCACGCCGCCGACAAGCAGCTGGACATAATAGGGGTAGTAGCGGTTCCCGTTGAGATAATTCGAAAGCAGGGTTGAAACCGCCGCTACCGTGATTTTCCTTCCCCTGCGGACCTGGTACAGGCTTGCCTCAACGGTAATGATCCGTGCCAGCTGCTGGGCATCCCCGACTCCTCCGGCGGTCGTCATACCGATCCGGTCTGCGATCTTGTATACCTTCTTTGCTTTCTTGCTTGCGACCAGGTAGCCCATCGTCGCCCTTTTCTCTGTGGCAAGGACGACACCTCCTTCAAAGGTGAGCCCCACCGTGGTCGTCCCCTTCATGGTCTCCGGGTACGCTTCAGGCATAAATAACTCCTCGTGAATGGATTGTAGCGAAAAAGAATCTGGTTGCGCTCCAGAGTATAGATGTCATGCTGAAATTTAAATGTTGTTGTCAATACCCAAGATTACAGAGCACTTTGATGATTTCGCGGTCAAAGAGCATCGCAAAAAGCTCTTTATCCCTGTTTACGACGGGTATCTGATCCACGCGTGCACGCTTCATTTTCAGGGCGCATTCACTGATTTCTGCATTGATGGGTACCGTGATAACATTCTTGACCATCGCGGTCTTCACGGGTCGGGCAGGCAGCTTGATTTTCGATACGCCGTAGGTGAGGGTGTGCGTATCCCGGATGCTTTCCCAGGTCCATTCATCGTCATCGGTGCCATTCGAGAAATCGCTGGTCTCAATCCCGTCTTCAATGCTCGAACTGCGTATCAGGTCCCGTTCTGAGATGATTCCCGCAATCTTTCCTTCGGCGTCAAGGATGGGGATAGCCTCGAACCCTGAGATCTCCATAATGCGTGCCACCAGGGGGAGGGGGGTCTCTTCCCAGATCGCAAAGGTCGGGCTGCACAGCTCCTGGATCTCCTGCTTGATCTTCATCTGGGCGATTGCTGTCACGCAGTCTGCCACGCTGAGGAGTCCGAGGAGGCGGTGGTCCTCGACAACCGGCAGGCGGCGGATATCATGCCGGATCATCATCTTCGCGGCTTCCTGTATGCTCGAGTCCGGTGCGATCGTCTTTGGATCCGCAGTCATAAGCAGGCCGAGCTGGGTCTCCTCAGATTTCCGGAGCATATCCCTGCGGGTGATAATGCCGACCAGCTGCTGGTCCTTCAGCACCGGCACGCCGGAAATACCAGTCCTTTTCAGGATTTTCAGCACATCATCCCGGTTTCCCGGTATCTCGACGCTCACGACGTCGGATGACATGAAATCCCGTACCGTGTATTCCGTTATGATCTCACCACCAGCGTGGATATTTTGCTGTACTTCACCACATGCGAGGAAACGCTGCCGATCAGAAGGCGGTCGATATTGCTTTTCCCATGAGAACCAACAACGATCAGATCTGCACCGATCTCCTCCGCGAGGAGGAGGATCTCATTTCCTGCCCGCCCCTGCCGCATATGGGTGATGATGTCAATACCTGCCTCTTTTGCCTTCTGGCGGGCCGCAGTGAGTGCTTCCTGACCCTCCTTTTCAAGGAGTCCATAAATGACCTCCCAGGTGTTGTCCATGGGTATGGATGAGAAGAGCCCGGTTTCGACGACGTAGACGGCATGAAGCTCGCCTTTCCCTGCGATCGCTTCGTCCACCGCTTTCAGGAGAGCCGCCTCACTTGTTTTTGAACCATCAATGGCACTGACAATTTTCTGGAACATGGGCACACCGAAAATTTTAAAATTTTGTTTTAATCATGGGTGTCTCGCCCTAATAACGTTTCTCTCGAGGGCATGACTCCCAAGCCTTTTTATCAGGCTTCCGGCCGGATCCCTGCTCGTTTGAGCTCCCGCCTTCGCAGGATCGAGCACGATGAGGTGTGCTTCCGCACCTATTTCGATAAAGGAGGGGGATCCGAAAAAAGCGGAACCTCCCGTCGCCATATACAGGATCTCGGCGGGAGGGAGTTTGTACACATACGCAAGATAACTCATCTCCCCGAACAGTTCCGGCGGCACAAACATCGCGTTATCGGTCCCGAGAAACACCGTGCATCCCAGTTCCCGCATCTTCCTGAGCGGCGGAAAACGGGAAGAATCAGTGACCCCCAGCTGCCAGTTGGAACGGGGACAGACAACGATGGGGATCTCTTGATCGGCACACTTCTTCAGCTGGGCATCCGTTGCGTGCGTGCAGTGGACGAGAAAATCCGGATCCAGGGAGAGGGCGTCATCTACATCGTACGGGTCCCGTTCACCCGCGTGGATACCAACCATCTTTCCTTGTTGCTGTACTTCCTGGACAAGGGAAGTCTGATCCGGTACATCCCGGGTACCGGCAATTCCGAGTCCATCTCCCGTAGTTTCGCCACCATTTCTCCCCAGAATGACAGCATGCAATGGGCTTTCCAGCAGTGCTTCCCGCAGTGCCGCAACCCCTCCGGCCCCTCCTTCCCGGAAATCACAGAAACCGTGAGTACCACTGGCAAGCATTGGTCCCAGCAGAGATCGCATCGCTCGCACGAGTGCTTCGTACGGTGTCGCTTCCAGGATACGGTGTTTCAGTCCATGGGGAGGGGTGACCAGCTCCTCGATAGTTCCCTGTGAAGGGAGGTCCATAGCGACCGCATCCCCGAGGTGAGTGTGTGCATTGAACAGTCCCGGGCAGATCCACCGTTCACCTTCCTTCTGCACCGTCTCCTCAATGGATATGATGCGGCCGTTTTGCACGCCGATCCGTGCATGACGGGGCTCAAGATCCGGCCCGAGAAAGGCAAGGCCTGAAACAATCAGCTCTTCCATGAAACGCCTGTTATTTTATATATCTGGGGGAAAATATCCTTTATGGCAAAAAAACAGGGTGGGCGGCTCCTTTCTTCGGCAGGTCTCGTCAACTATTATGAGAGCGAGGACCGGCGGGCGGTCCACATCAGCCCGTTCTTCGTGATTGCGGTCGCTTCTGGTGTAGGGGTTCTCGTTTTTCTCCTGAATTCTTTCTTCTGAGAAGAGCGTATACGGTCCGGACCGGCGGAATGCCGGGTACCGGATATTTTTTTTAACGGTAACTCTGACGCCAATTTCGTGCAGATCCGACGATTGTGATTCTCTGCGCGCCGGTATTTGGTAAAATTCAGGATAACTTTTTTATAGTGGTACTCTTTTATTGCATGCCCATATGCATCCCAAATCGTTTGTATTGGGTTTCATGGTGGTTCTCGCCATGATGAGCGTTCTCTTTGCAGGATGTACCGCCCCACCGGCCGCGGTTCCCGCCATCACTATTTCCAGCCCCGCGGATGGGGCAACTCTGCCTGCCGGAAACGTCACGGTGACCGTGAGCGTAACAGGCCTCACCATTGTCGATAAGCTGGGGGGTGCAAATGTCGCAGGAGAAGGACATATCCACTATTTCCTCGATGCAACTCCTCCAACAGAACAGGGTAAACCGGCGGTGACTGCACCAGGAACCTATGCAGCAACGACCGCAACATCCTACACATGGCGGAATGTTACGTCCGGCACGCACACGCTGGGCGTTGAGCTGGTCCAGAACGATCACACGCCACTCGCGACACCGGTGTGGAAGCTTATTACCGTCACGGTCGTATCGCAGGGACCCGGGATTACCATAACGGCTCCCGCTGACGGCGCGGTACTTCCATCGGGGGATATCGCCGTTTCGGTGGTGGTCCAGAATTTCCGGATTAACACATCTCTCGGAACACCGGATATCGCGGGTGAAGGCCACATTCACTACTTCCTGGACGTCGACCCCCCGACCCAACAGGGCAAGCCAGCCGTCACGGCTCCGGGCACTTATGCAGCCACGGCAGATACGACGTACACCTGGCGGAATATTTCCAGCGGATCACACCGTCTCTCCGTTGAACTGGTAAGAAACGACCACACGCCTCTCGCAACGCCGGTGACCGCGTCGGTCCAGGTTACCGTTGGATCGGCTCCGATCGACCTTACCAACCGCAATTCCCCGCAGGCGGCTACGTTTACCCTGTATCCATCCCGTACGCGACTTACGACGCCGCAGCAATCCCTCGGGCTGCAGTATGTGGCAGGCGGTTTCATATCGCCCATGATGATCGTCCCCGCGGTGGACGGAAGCAGGAAGACGTATGTCGTTGAACAGTCAGGGGTGGTGCAGATCCTGACACCGGAACGAACCCTCATGACGGAACCATTCCTGGACGTCCGGAACAAACTCGTCCCGCTCATCGGAGCATATGACGAACGCGGACTGTTCTCCATGGCGTTCCACCCGGACTACAAGAACAACGGGCGTCTTTTCGTGTACTACAGCGCACCGTTGCGGACCGGAGCACCGAGCGACTGGAACTGTACAAACATTCTTGCCGAATATCATGTCACGCCAGGGAATCCCGACAAGGTGGACATGAGTTCGGAAAAGATCATCCTGATGGTCGACAAGCCCTATATGAACCATAATGGCGGATTCCTCCTGTTCGGTCCCGACGGGTACCTCTATCTCCCGCTTGGCGACGGGGGCAGGGCGGATGATACCGGCATCGGCCACACGCCGGGTATCGGGAATGCCCAGGACCTGACGAAAATCCTTGGCAAGGTGATCCGGATCGATATCAACAACCCGCCGTCCGGAAAGACGTACGGTATTCCCGCAGACAATCCTTTCGTGAACACTCCGGGTGCTCTTCCGGAGATTTACGCGTATGGGTTCCGGAACCCGGCCTACGCCGGCTTTGATTCCGGTGACGGCCGCCACCTCTTCGTCTGGATGGCAGGGCAACGCCTGTTTGAATCCGCATTTGTTGTCCTTAAGGGAGGAGACTACGGATGGAATGTCCGCGAAGGGACACACTGCTTCGATCCGAATAACGATGCCCTGGTTCCCAATACGACCTGCGCAATAGCCGGATACCGGGGGGAGCCGCTGATTGGCCCCGTTGTTGAACTGGGACACGATCTGGGCAACACGATTATCGGCGGTACGGTTTACCGTGGGAGC
>JAJRCL010000176.1 GCA_028679035.1 Methanomicrobiales archaeon
CGTTGATCCCCTCGCCTGCCTTTCCGCCGATGAGAACCGTGTACTCCTGCATAGGGATTCCTGTCACCTGCATGGACGGCACCGTTGATAAAGCTCACGGGGAAAGCAGTGAATCCCTCCCCCGATACCAGACTCACATGGATATCGCCGGCGAGATACTCCGAACGCAGACAAACGAATCTTTCCCGGGAGATGATCATGGTGCCCTGACTGGCTTACTACCTGCGCGATGGCCGGGCTATCGTACGCAGGTCGAAGGCGTCCGGAACGATTTTAAAACATCCAGCCCAGTACAGTGTGTGAGGAAACCGCTGTAATGCACCTGCTGTTTGTCCCAAAGGGAGGCGTCGATCTCTATCACACGCTCGTGGAATCAGAGACGAGCCGGCAGACTCTGCGGTTCTACCATCCCCGGCGGGTACCCTGTGGGGTTCTCCTGCAGGCGAGTTCCCTGGGAAGTGCAGTATCCCTTGCTTCTGAGCTCAAGTGGTACGTCGCAAGGTACATGCAGGACGTTCTTTTCGAGGTGAACGGGGACATTTACTGCACATGGTCGCTTGCAAGCCAGGTGTATGAACGCAACGTACGCCTGCAGCCCCCGTGGGAGATCCGGTTCCTGTACGGGTTCCGGGACGGACAGCTCGCGAAGGTCGTGCAGATGGAACCGGACGGGAAGAGAGAGCAGTACCTCGCCGATATGGGTGAGATGGAAAAAATGCTGGAGGTCTGGGCGACCCCGGCGGATCTGGAAGACACAAAAAATAGTTAGGCGAACATCGCCCCGAAACCGGGGATCAGCTTGTTCTGGGTTGCCCCACCCATCTTTTCGATCGCTAAGAGGAAATCATCCTGGGTCACTTCCTGCCGTTCGCTGCGTATGGCGAACATCCCTGCTTCGGTACAGATCGCCTTGATCTCTGCGCCATTGCGACCGTCAACCAGCGTGGAGATCTGGCCGAGGTCCACGTTCTTTGACAGGCGCATCCGCCGGGTGTGGATCTTTAAGATCGCGAGCCTGCCGTCATAGTTCGGCAGAGGGATCTCGATGATACGGTCAAACCGTCCCGGGCGCAGGAGTGCGGGATCCAGGATATCGATCCGGTTCGTTGCACCAATGATCTTTACCTCGCCCCGCTGTTCGAACCCATCCATACCGGCGAGCAACTGCATGAGGGTCCGTTGCACTTCCCGGTCACCGGAAGTCGAAGCCTCGGAACGCTGGGCCCCGATCGCATCGATCTCGTCGATGAAGATGATGGAGGGGGCCTTCTGGCGGGCCAGTTCGAAGAGCTCCCGCACGAGCCGGGCCCCCTCACCGATGTATTTCTGTACCAGCTCGGAACCGACGACCCGTAAGAAGCATGCCTTGGTTTCGTGGGCAACTGCCTTTGCGAGCAGCGTTTTTCCGGTACCGGGCGGTCCGTGAAGGAGGATACCCTTGGGGGGATCGATACCGATTTTTTCAAAGAGTTCAGGCCGTTTCAGCGGCAGTTCCACAGCTTCCCTGATTTCCAGGATCTGACCGTCAAGACCACCGATATCCTCATATCCCTCGGTTGGCGATTCCACGAGCTCCATTCCATATACCCGGGAATCGAAGCTGGAAGGGAGCACTTCAACGATCGCCAGCGACTGCTGGTTGAGCGTGCACCGCGCTCCCGGTTTCAGCGATTCCGGATCGATCGACGGGGAGGTGCGGACCAGGAACCGGGGGCCGGCACTGGATCGGATAATGGCACGGCTCGCGTCGACGACATCCGTCACGGTCCCGATTACGAGAGGGGGGCTGCGGAGCTGCTCGATCTCGCTCTTCAGCTTCCGTAATTCCCGTTCAAACCGGATCTTCTGGGTTTCCATATACCGTTTTTCGGCCTCGAACTGACGGAGCTGTTCGCGGAGCTCGGCATTCCTGCTCTCGATGCTGCTGATCTTTTCGAGAAGGTATTTGCAGATTTCCTCATCGCCGGGGGAATCTGACGTATTCCAGGAATCTTCGCCCATTTGGTATTCAAATAGATATATAGGGAAAAATGCATATAAAGATGTTTGCGAGGCCGGTTATGCAATGTGAACTCTGTGGGGCTGACATTCGTGGAATCCCGAAACTTGTGCAGATTGAAGGCGCACAGCTGCAGGTCTGTATCCAGTGCGCGAAGTACGGGACCGAAGTAACAGTGCCAAAGAAAGTGCCGGCAGGGCGCAAGGGCGTGAGCCAGCCTGTCTCTCCCCCGAAGAGACCGCGGCGGGACGTCTTTGATTTCATGGGCGCTGACGTCATCGACGATTACGGGACCCAGATCCGCAAGGCACGGATGAACCGGGGCTGGGACCAGAAAACCCTGGCCCGCGAGATCAAGGAACGCGAAATTCTCATCAAGAAAATAGAGAAAGGGGACCTGATTCCCGAAGACGAAGTCCGCAAGAAGCTGGAACGGGCACTCGAGATCTCCCTTGTGGAAACCCCGACGGAAGAGGAAGGGAAAAAACCGCAGGGAAAGGTCACGACAACATTCGGGGACCTCATCTCCATCCGTAAGGAAAAGAAATAACCAGGTCCGGTGCTGTCATGGATTCTCCGATTATCGTTGTGAACTTCAAGTCATTTACCGAAGGAATGGGCGGAAGAGCAGATCTCATTGCCCGTGCCGCCCGGGAAGTTGGTGCTGAAAGCGGCGTTATCATCGCAGTTGCTCCCGTCTCAACGGAGCTCCACCGGATCGTCCGCCATTTCCCCATACCGGTGTATGCACAGCATGTCGATGGTGTCGGCCCCGGTGCTTTTACCGGGCATACGACTGCCCAGGAACTGCAACTGGCCGGCGTGCGGGGAACCCTGATCAATCATTCAGAACGCCGGCTCACCCTTGCTGCAGTCGAAGCAGGGATCCGGTCCTGCCGGGCGCTTGGTCTTGAAACGATTGTCTGCACCAACAACGATGCGACGACCGGGGCAGCCGCAGCCATGGGACCGACCTGCGTTGCGATCGAACCGCCGGAACTTATTGGAAGCGGTATCTCTGTGGCAAAGGCCGATCCCGGTATAATTTCCCGTTCCGTGGACGTAGTCCGCACGGTCAATCCGGAGGTAAAAGTCCTTACCGGCGCCGGCATTCATTCCGGAGAATGCGTCCGGATCGCCCGGGACCTGGGAACCAATGGGGTTCTTCTCGCTTCCAGCGTGGTAAAGGCACAGGATCCTGCCGCAGTACTGCGCGATCTTGTTTCCCAGCTCTAGCGGATCAGTGCAATAAGATCGTGCTTGGTGATCACACCGGCAACTTTTCCCCGCACGATGACAAGGACCGCGTGATGCTCCTGGAGCAGCTGCACCACCGTTTCCAGATCCGTCTCCGGAGGGATCGTGGGAAAGCAGGGTTCCATCAGCTCTTCCATCGCACCAATGTGCCTGCCGGTCAACCCCTCCTGACCCAGTCGCGCGATGATTGCCGCCTCTGAAATGCAGCCGACAGGGACCCCGTCCTCGATTACCGGCAGCTGGGAAATATTGCGGGATTCCATGATCTCAGCAGCCCGGGTGATGGTATCGGTGGGAAGAACCGAAAGTACCGGTGTGTGCATGATGTCCCGTGCCATGAGTTTTCTCTTCCCGGTGACGTTCAGCACCTGCACGATTTTCGCAAGGGTACTCACCCGGGGGTCGACGGTCCCGGATTCTATCCGTGCCACCATGGACTGGGAAAGCCCGGCCTTCTGAGCCACTTCTGCCTGTTTTAACCCGAGCGCAACACGTTTTGCCTTGAGCTCCTCAGGGGTCGGGATATGCATAATTACCTGTGGTCATATGACAATAAGTAATTTATGCAGAATAGGAAAAGGTCCCTGGATGACACGCATGACATCTCTCTTCAGGGATGGTGCGGAAAATCGCCGGTTTAAGACAGGGTGAATAAGGTCTGAGAAATGAGTGGGAGGAGTAAGCCCCCTTCTGTTCGGTGCAGCATTCAGCTGGGCGCCATACCCGGGCAGATACCAGGCAATCGATTGCCCCGTTCTGGCTTGCACCCGCAGGGTTTCACCGTTTCATCGCATCCTGGCGCTCGTAACGCTCAGCGAGTTAACTTGCAGTTACCTGCGTCTCGCCCGTACGGGCTCGGTCGCATCATCGCTGACGCCAGGCCGTGTCGTTTCTGTGTCATTGCCGTGACTCTCGCCACCCGCATTTGCATGCGGCTGCGTACCTGGTAAGTGGGGGGACTTTCCTCAGCAGCCTTTCGGCCACCGTCAGCTGCACTCTCCCTCTCGCTCTTATTATAGGGAGAGTGCATATTTACGTCTATCGTGACCGACAGTGACAGTCTTAGAGGAGGTTATGAACCGATGGAAGGGTACATAAACTCCCGGGCGGCTACTTGTTAGTAATATGAAGGTTCTCTCCCGGGACGATGGCGCTGCTGCCCTTGCCCTGGCACGCAGTGCCGTTGAGCACGCAGTTGGTGGGACACGCTGCTCTCCTCCCACGCTGCCCCCGATTTTTGACGAGAAACGCGGTGTTTTTGTGACCCTGAAAGAGAACGACCTTCTGCGTGGCTGCATCGGACTGCCCTATCCGGTCATGTCGCTTGCGGAGGGTATTATCGAGGCGGGGAGTTCTGCCGCCTGTGAAGACCCCCGCTTTCCTCCGGTCACCGCGAGTGAGGTTGCAGACCTCCGGATCGAGGTGACCGTTCTCACCGTACCGCAACCTCTTCTCGGAAACCCAGCGCAGAGACCGGAAATGGTAAAGGTGGGCATCCATGGACTGATTGTCAAAGGATACGGGATGAGCGGGCTTCTCCTCCCCCAGGTCCCCACGGAATGCGGCTGGTCCAGCCGGGAGTTTCTCTCCCATACCTGTATGAAGGCAGGACTTCCCCCCGATGCGTGGAAATCGCCGGATGTACAGGTCTACACCTTCGAAGGACAAATTTTCTGCGAGTGCCCGGAAGAGTAATTTCCAGGAAAACTTTTCACCGACTTTTCGCTCTTCCTTCGTCGAAACGTCCTGTGCGTCGGAACGTTCCTGGCAGGACGTACGAATTACTTTTTCATTCCAGACGCTAACCAGATGTGAGATCTGCTCAGGGCCGTGCGATTGTGTGCAGGTCCGGAGATTTATCAGGAAGATGTGCAGTCTGTATGGGATTGACCTTTGAGATACAGGATAAGGACATCATGGGGAGATGCGGGAAGCTCCGCGTGAATGGGAGGACCCTGCACACTCCGGCACTCCTTCCGGTGGTCAACCCGAATAAACTCACGATACCAGTATCGGACCTCGCGGCGATGCACGTGGAAGGGATCATCACCAACGCCTATATTCTTATCCGCAGCTCGTTCCGGGATCGTGCAATCGGGGAAGGTGTCCACAACCTCCTTTCCTACGATGGCATCATTATGACCGACTCCGGATCCTACCAGCTCTCCCTGTATGGCGATATCGCGCTCTCCAACGAAGAAACAATTCTCTTCCAGCAGCGCATCGGAAGCGATATCCTCGTACCGCTGGATATCCCGACATCACCTGCCGCGGATCGGCCTCAGGCAGAACAGGAACTCGGTATCACGCTGGACCGGATCCGTGAGGGAAGGGATCTGGTCGGCTCCGGTCAGCTTGCTGCCCCGGTACAGGGAGGGTTATTTCCGGACCTGCGGGAACAGGCAGCGAGAGCGATCTCCTCTCTGGGTTTCACCTATGCCCCCATTGGTGCGGTCGTTCCATTGATGGAAGGATACCGCTACCGGGACCTTGTTTCCGTGGTGATGGCTGCGAAAATGGGTCTCTCCCCCTCCTGCTGTGTCCATTTGTTCGGCGCGGGACACCCGGCTATGTTTGCCCTTGCGGTTGCCATGGGGTGTGATATCTTTGATTCTGCAGCGTATGCCCTGTACGCAGAAGACGGCCGGTACCTCACGGTGCACGGGAGCTACCGGTTGCAGGAACTTACCACCCTGCCCTGCCCCTGTGCAGTATGCCGGGCGTACACCCCGGCAGAGCTCGTACAGTCAGACATGCGCACAGCGCTCCTTGCCCGCCACAATCTTGCGGTGACCCTCGCAGAAATGGACCGTATACGGCACGCGGTGCGGGAAGGAACCCTCTGGGAACTGGTCGACGAACGGTGCCGCTCTCATCCCCGTCTTCTCGCAGGATACCGTGCCTTTCTTGAGCACGGGGAAATGCTGGAACACAGCGACCGGGTTTCCAAACGACGTTTCTTTTACCGGGGCGCGGAAAGCGGCCGAAGGAGTGAAGTGGTGCGGTACCGGGCCATGCAGAAACGGTTCCATCTCTCTGATACCGTCCTCATCATGATGGACGGGAAAAAACGGGGAGGGTGCAGCGACGTACTGTTGTTCCGCCCGCCTTTCGGTGCCTACCCGCCGGAGCTGGGAGAAACATTTCCCATCGGTTCGACGGAGCTGCCGGACTGGGACACGAATCTGGTACGGGAAGGGCTGCGGGGAGTACGGGAACTTATCGCAGCGCATCCGCAGACCCGCTTCACCCTCTCCTGCAGCTCGCACTGGGCCGGACTTGTACGGGAGATGCTCCCCGGTTGCGAGGTGCTGGATGACGACTGTTGATATAAAGAAACGGGATTTTCTCGCCCGGACCGGGTTCTTTACCCATGGCGGGGAACGCATTCCCCTGCCGGCGGTGGTGAACATGCAGGATCTGTTTCCTGACCTTGCAATGCGCACCCGTACCAATATCCCGCTCGCCGCACCCGCGGCATTTGTCACGAAGTACCATTCATCCGGTCCGACCGAGCCCTTCGAGGTTCATCCGAACATGAGCGGGGCAGTACCAAGCGGTTCCTGCGTTATGGTCGCAAACTGGCACACTGCATTCCATCACCCACGGGACTATGTCGGCTGGCTTCTTGCCCTGCGGGAACGGATTCCCTGCGATACCCTCTGGTACGCACCGGCAGCGGCGACCCCTGCAACCGTATCGGTCCTCGCGTACTCGGGATTCGGCATCTTCGATTTCCTCGGCGTGGACCTGCGGTCGGCTCAGGGGCAGTTCTGCACGCCGGAAGGAGATTTTCCCGGGGACTGGATCAACGACGGGGGATGCGGGTGCGCCGGGTGTCGCGAAGGGGATATACGGGAACATAACCGGACTGCTCTCCTGCAGGAAGTGCACACGGTACGCCGCTTTATCGAACGAGGGCAGCTGCGTGAGTTGCTTGAGGCCCGTTCCCGTCTGCATCCGGCACACGTCGCAATATTACGGCACATGGACGGGGAAGAAGCACGGCTGGGAGGTTTCATGCCAGTTGTGCGTAACACCCCGCTTCTCGCCTGTTCATCCGACTCTCTTACACGCATAGAAGTGCGCCGTTTCGCCCGGAGGATCGTTGAGCGGTATGTTCCGCCGGCGCACGGAACGGTGATTCTCCTCCCCTGCTCTGCCCGGAAACCGTACTCGTCGTCAAAGACCCATCGGACCCTTATGGCAGTAATCCGGGGGAGAGGACACGAATGCATAGTTACTTCCCCGCTGGGACTCGTACCACGGGAACTCGAGGGCATCTATCCCGCTGCACACTACGATGTCCCCGTGACGGGTCACTGGGACCGGGAGGAGCTGGCTTGGGCGGCAGGCATCATCGCGGCATATTTTACTGCACACCCTGCCAGAAGGATCATCGCGCATCTTGAAGGCGGGGCACTGAAAGCAGCGCACATGGCGGCTGAGCAGTGCGGTATCGCTCTTGAGGAGACGGTTTCCGGCAGCGTCCTCGGGAAAAATTCCCTGGCCCGACTCGATGCCGCGCTCGCAACGGAACGCCCTCACCGGATTGATACACTTCGCGGCATTCTGTCCTGGCAGTTCAACACGGCGGTCGACACCACCGGGATATCACCGCGGCGGACCTTCTCCGGCATCAATTACACCCGGGGAACAACAATCCTCTTTACGTCTGATACCGCAACCGGGCTCGTGCGTCCCACCCATGCGGGATGGAAACTGATCCCGGGAGGGTACCGGGTGGAAATCGATGATTTCCTGCCGCAGGGGGATATCCTCGTGCCCGGCATCCTCCGTGCCGACGAACAGATCCTTGAAGGAGACGAGGTTTTTGTACATGGTCCGCGGGCAACCGCCACCGGCCGTGCGGCGATGGGAGCGTTTGAGATGGTTCACTCCCGGCACGGAATTGCGATCCGGGTACGAAAGGTCCAGAAAGTAAAATCGAATGACTGAGTGACTACCCGGAAAGAAAAACAGCACATTCCGGGTTCAAGGGACCTCCAGCCCCGGTTGTACCTTTTTTCTTGTCCAACACAGCATTTCAAGGCCCGGGGGATTGCAGGACGGGTTCGAAAAGTATTGAAAGAGCTGCACCCCAGTTGTATACCACACATGTTGCGATGGAGGAAAGAGCCATGTACGGGGTGAACAGGCCATGCCGTCGGTAATCGCCATTCCGAAAGAGGCGGCGCTGGAGGAGAGTCGTGTGGCGACGGTACCGGAAGTTGTCCAGAAGCTCGTAAAATCCGGCCATGAGGTCCGGATTGAACATGATGCAGGAACAGGATCATACTTCCCGGACAATCTTTTCTCAGCTGCCGGTGCGAAAATCGTATCAACCCCGGCAGAACTGCTGAACGGCGCCAGGATTGTGCTGCATGTGCAGACTCCGACACTTGCGGAAATTGATCAGCTTGCCGAAGGTACCATTGTTATCGGGTTCATAAACGCGGCACGTAATCTCGCCGCGGTTCAACGAATGCGCGACCGGAAGATTACCGTCTTTGCCCTTGAGCTCGTGCCGCGGATTACCCGTGCCCAGGGAATGGATGCGCTCAGCTCCCAGGCGACCGTCGGTGGTTACAAGGCGACCTTACTGGGTGCAGTCCATTCTCCGAAGTTTCTTCCTATGCTTACCACCGCTGCCGGTACGATACGACCGGCAACGGTTCTCATCCTGGGTGCCGGCGTTGCCGGCCTCATGGCGATAGCAACGGCACGGCGGCTCGGTGCGGTGGTCGAAGCCTATGACGTCCGTCGTGCAGCAGGCGAACAGGTCCGCAGCCTTGGCGCAAAGTTCCTCGAGCTGGAGATCAACGCCGAAGGGCAGGGCGGATACGCCCGGGAGCTCACACGGGAGGAGAAACTGCAGGAACAGCAGATGGTCTCTTCAGCAGTGGCACGATCGGACATTGTCATCACCACCGCCAGCATTCCCGGCCGCAAGGCCCCCCTCCTCATCACCCGGGAGACAGTGGCTTTGATGCGTCCCGGTGCCGTCATTGTTGATCTGGCAGCGGAATCGGGAGGCAACTGTGCGCTGACCCAGCCGGGGAAAACCCTACAGGAGCATGGGGTCACGATCCTGGGCCCGCTGAACCTTCCTGCCCAGCTGCCGTTCCACGCGAGCCAGATGCTGGCAAAGAACCTTCAGGCATTTCTGGCGCTTCTCATCGACAGTAAAGGAGATGTGGTGAAGGATTTCACCGATGAAATCCTGGCCGCCAGCCTGCTGGTCCACGCGGGTGAGGTGCGTCATGGGCCGACGCGCGATCTGCTGCAAGGAGGGAACGCATGATCGACATCACTGCGTTCTGGACAGCGATTTATATCGTCTTGCTGGCCGCGTTCACCGGCTACGTCGTTATCAGTCGTGTCCCCGTGATTCTCCATACGCCCCTGATGAGCGGATCGAATTTCATTCATGGTATCGTACTGGTCGGGGCGATGGTCGCCCTCGGCCTTGCAACAACGCCCCTGGAACAGATCATCGGATTCATCGCGGTCATCCTTGGAGCGGCAAATGTCACCGGCGGCTATGTCATAACCGAGAGGATCCTCCAGATGTTTGATCGCAGCGGAAAAAGACCGGGAAAGGGGGCCTGAATATGGTCGACCTGTCTTTTGCGATCGAGCCGGTGTATATCGCGACGATCTTCTTCTTTATCATCGGTTTGCAGAGGATGAGTAACCC
>JAJRCL010000177.1 GCA_028679035.1 Methanomicrobiales archaeon
GAGAAACTTGCGGCAGAAGGCCTGTCGGCCGGAGGCTCAAAAGCGAGCAGGAGACTGGCAAAGGACCCGGCGTTTGCCGATCTTATCTCGCGGACATCATCCTGGAGCGGAGAACTGCACGCGAAGGGTGCAATTGTTGTCGATCTCATCCGGGAACAGTTCTCCCGCAACCCGGAGAGCAGGATCATCGTCTTTGCGACGTACCGGGACACCGTCCAGCTCCTGGTGGACCGGCTCTGTAAGGAGGGGATACCGGCCGAGCGGTTTGTCGGGCAGGCGACGAAAGATGCGGAGAAGGGCCTGACACAGAAGATGCAGATCGACGCGCTGCAGCGGTTCCGCAAGGGAGAATTCAAGGTGCTGGTTGCAACATCCGTTGGTGAGGAAGGGCTCGATATCCCATCCACGGACATGGTGATTTTCTTTGAGGCGGTCCCCTCCGAGATACGCAGCATCCAGCGGAAAGGGAGGACCGGCCGTCATTCTGCAGGCCGGATCGCGGTGCTGGTCACGAAAGGCACATCAGACGAAGCGTTCCGGTACGTGAGCCAGGTCCGGGAACGGCAGATGATCCGCGGAATGAAGACGATTGCTGCCGTTCCCGCGGAAATACCAAAACCCCTCCCACGGCAGGCGTGTATCGACTCCTTCGACAAGAACCAGCCCTGTATCGTCGTAGATGACCGGGAATCCTCTTCCCGGGTGGTGGAACGGCTCGCGGAGCTCGGCATGCGGGTGGACCTGCGCCGGCTTGATGCCGGAGATTATGCGATAGGAGACCGCATCCTCGTGGAACGCAAGACTGCCCGGGACTTTGTGACGACCCTCATCGATCGCGATCTTTTCGGGCAGCTCCGGGCGCTTGCCGACGCATCACTGCGCCCGATTCTCATCATCGAGGGGGGAAATATCTACACCGAACGTAACATCCATCCCAATGCGATCCGGGGGACTCTCGCTGCAATCGTCGCCGATATGGGGATCGGGGTCTTCTTTACCGAAAATGAAGGGGAGACCGCAGAGATGCTCCAGCTGCTTGCCAAGCGGGAGGACGAACCGTCGGGAGAACGAACCGTGCAGCCGCATAAGGGCTACCACACGGTCCGCGAGACGCAGGAGTCGATCATTGCTTCCTTCCCTTCGATCGGGCTGAAAAGCGCCCGGCAGCTACTGGAAGCTTTCGGCTCGGTGCAGGGTGTAATCGATGCGGAAAAAGAAGAGCTGGAACAGGTAAAAGGAATCGGGGATAAAACGGCAGGCCAGATCTTTGAAATCGCGAGAAAACCCTATCCCTGACGGAGAAGTGCAAGCGTTTCCACGCCGATTTTCACACTGTCCATGAGGGCAAGGCACCGGTTCGGGTCCGGTTCGTCCCGTGCACGCCGACAGAGGGCTGCAATCGTTTCTTCTATCTCGCGGCCGAGATCAGACGTTCCTGCCACCGGTATTGGCTTAGTCTTTTCCGCTTTCTGGACGTGCGGGACAGCCTTTCCTTCCACAGTCTGATCCTGGTCCCGGCACACCACACACACGGTCTCCCCCTTGATTTCGAAGAGCGGTGACCGGCACACCGTGCACTCACGGGAAAGCATCTTTCCTCCCTTGAGGAGATATTCTGCCATAATCTCGTCGGGTTTCTTCACCACGCACCCCGCATACGTTTATCAACCATTATATCCCTTGACCAGATAATACTACGGGGGATGGGCGAATGGCAAATCCAGAGGATACAATCAATTCCTGCATCCAGATGCTCCAGCAGATAATGGAAGATTCAACAATACCACGCAATATCCGCCGGGTCGCCGACGAAACGCGCAGGGTACTCATGGACAACGGAAAAAGCATCGGGCTGCGTGCCGCGACCGCCATTTCCATCATCGATGAGATAAGTAATGATCCCAACATGCCGGTCCACGCACGGACCCGGATCTGGGAACTCGTCTCGCAATTAGAGACGATTCCACTGGATTGATCTTTTTTCGCAGACCAGAGCGATAGGTTTTTCCGCATTTTTCCGGAAACAAGGATAAAAAATATTCTCCATTACCGGGTCATTTTCACAGGAAGCGAGAGGAAGCATCGGTTCATGCGTATGGAGGATCGTTCGCTGAATGTCCTCAGGACGTACCGATGAAGGACTCCAGGATTTCTGGTTTTGGATGGGGAAACATTTTTCCATGCCTCGCAGTATGGTATCCCCATGCGTATCACCCCGTATTCCATTGCAATCGGTGAAGAAATTCTGGATGATCTGCACGGGCGACTGGTCCGCACCCGCTGGCCTGACGAAGTAAGCGGAGCCGGCTGGGACTACGGTTCGAACCTCGCATACATGAAGGATCTGATCGATTACTGGCGGGATACGTTCAACTGGCGAACCCAGGAAAAGGCGATCAATGGATTCTCCCATTTCCGGGCCGATGTCGATGGGTTTGGGATCCATTTCATCCGTGAGCAGGGAAAAGGAAAGAATCCCCTGCCCCTGGTACTCCTTCACGGCTGGCCCGGTTCATTTCTTCTGATGCTGCGGATTATCCCGATGCTGACCGATCCTGAACGGTTCGGGGGAGATGCCGAGGATTCATTTGAGGTCATTGTCCCATCCCTGCCCGGGTACGGATTTTCTGACCGGCCGACAGAGCGGGGGATGCATGTGGCAAAAACAGCCGACCTGTTTGTACGCCTTATCCATGAGGGACTGGGCATCCACCGGTTCGGTATCCGGGCAACGGATCTGGGATCCGGGGTCGCGATGATCATGGCCAACCGTGTACCGCCCGCTGTTGTGGGCCTCCACACTTCCGGAGCAATGCCGCCGATTTTCGGGATGCCCGGGGACCTTACAGAAGCAGAAAAGAGCTATCTCAAATCCGCGATGGAGTTCCAGCAGCAGGAAGGAGCTTATTCTATGATCCAGGCAACGAAACCGCAGACACTCGCCTACGGTCTGAATGATTCGCCGGCCGGTCTAGCAGCGTGGCTAGTCGAGAAATTCCGGTCCTGGAGCGACTGCAGGGGAGATGTTGAGACGCGATTTTCCAAAGACGAGCTGCTGACCATGGTGACCCTGTACTGGGCAACCGAAACCATCAATTCATCGATACGGATGTACTACGAATCTACCCACAATCTTGATCTGTCATTATTCAGGCGGGTCGAGATCCCGACCGCTCAGGCGATGCCTCCCCGGGGACTGGGGGTCTCTCCCCGGGAATGGGAAGAGCGGTACGCCAATATCCGGCGCTGGACCATGCTTCCGAGGGGTGGACATTTCACCGACTGGGAGGAACCCGCGCTGATCACCGAGGACATGCGGGAGTTCTTCCGTCCATTCCGATAAAATTACACCATTTCCACGCCATATTTCTGTGCGAGCAAACGGAGACGGGAGCAATACCCTGCCGGGTCCCGGACCGCGGTTTCGAAAGCTTCCCGGAATTCCGGAAGATCCCGGTCGAGAACGTGCCGTAATCC
>JAJRCL010000178.1 GCA_028679035.1 Methanomicrobiales archaeon
CCTCCACTTCTGCCCTTCAGGCTGATGGTATCTTCCATTCTCCCCTGCACATCGTCGATAAATGCAAACGGCCTCCCGCACCCGCTCTTTCGCTGCGAGAGCAGGATGCTGTCACTCATTTCGTACCGGATGAGTGGGATCGTCCGCGAGAAGAGCACCGTTATCAGGATCTTTTCCCCGTACTCGCCGGTGGAAACTGGCTTGTTCTCCCGGTCGACCACCTCGACGATGACGAGATCCTCGTAGAGTTGCATGCCCTGGTGGTCCGTGCACTCAGAGGCGATCCCGGCGGTCTCCGTCGCCGCGTACACGTTGAACGGCTGGATACCCCAGGTGTGTTCGATCAGTCTCCGCGTCTCACTCGTCAGGACCTCGGAAGCACAGAAGACTGACCGGGGGGCAATTTTCAACCGGCCGGAAGCCTGCTCCCGGGCGAGGAGTCCTGCGGTTCCCGCATAGGCGACGAGCAGTTCGGGCTGGAACCGGTTCAGCGCCCCGACGATCTTCTCCGTGGGTTCTGTCGAATCGAGACGGAGTGTGG
The DNA here is from genome assembly GCA_028679035.1 of Methanomicrobiales archaeon. GTDB lineage: Archaea > Halobacteriota > Methanomicrobia > Methanomicrobiales > JACTUA01 > JAJRCL01. The sequence goes on from JAJRCL010000178.1 coordinate 542, forward strand.
GCACAAACCAGCTCTGCAGCGTTGCCCCGACCGCCGCTGACTGGTGCCACGGGGTCGTGGTACTCACCACTGCCAGGCGCAGTCTTTTCAAGAGGCCTGCCCGTATCCCGGCCCAGTCATTTGCCCGTGCATACGATGCGAGGATGGTGCACCATTCCTCCCGGTCATAGACGAATACCCCTTTGAGGCCGGTGCTCCCCGCCGTTGAGCTGACATAGTACCGGTCGCGAAGCATCGCGACCTCGTGGAGATCCCGGATGAATTCCTGGACTTCGCCGAGATGCAGGGTGCGATCGGTTACAATATTATCCCAATTTTCCATCAGGATCGCCTTGGTGAGAACCGGGAGCTGATTCAGAGGAGAGTTTCGGAGACCCTTATGGAAATTCTGGTAGAACAGCGAGTTCTCATAGGCATGCTGCCGGAGGCGGGAAAGTGCCGCTTGCTGGAATGCGGCAAGTTCCTCCCTGGACCATCGTTCATGCGAGCGGAATTCTCGTTGCCGGAGAAGGAGGCAGACGAGCTGAGACAGGGGCATGGCAATTTCCTTACCGGGGACTGGTATCCGTCTGATCTGGCATGGTATATCTCCCTATGATCTGACCCGGGATCGAGGTTTTGGGCATCAGTGTACGAATCAGTCTAGGTTCGGAACTTGGAGAAATACTTTCTTATCATCTGACTGTGGTAGTCAGGTATCGAACAGACAAGTCACCTGGAGAATATGGGATGAAATTCGTGGTGCGGGACGTTCCCCTGAAACTGATGAGCGCCTCGGTGATGATGAACCCGGAGGACGTGGCGGAGCTCGGTCTCGTGGTCGGCGATCGCGTGAAGGTCGTGTATGAACGCCATTCATGCATCAAGGATGTCCACATCGCCGTTGAATTTTTGAAGCGCGGGGAGCTCGGATTCTGCAGGACGACCGGTCCCTGTGCGATGCATATCCCGGAAGGGGAGATGGTCGAAGTTCTGCCGGTCGCCCGTCCGCGATCGATCGAATATATTAAAAATAAGATGAACGGGAAAAGACTCGCGCAGGAGGAGATCGACACCATCACCCGTGACATCGTGGATAATATGCTCAACGAGGTGGAACTCACCGCATATGTGATGGCGACCTACCTGCGTGGGGCGGACTTCGATGAGATTGAGTGGATGACCCGTTCGATGATCAACACCGGAGAGACGATCACCTTCGAAAAAGGACATGTCGTGGACAAGCACAGCATCGGGGGAGTGCCGGGAAATAAGATCTCACTCCTCATCGTTCCGATCATTGCCGCAAGCGGACTTTTAATTCCCAAGACATCCTCCCGGGCGATCACCTCAGCGAGCGGTACCGCCGACACCATGGAAGTCCTCGCAAACGTAACCCTTGACATCCGTGAAATAAAGGAGATCACCGAGCGTGTAGGCGGCGTCATTGCATGGGGCGGTGCCACGAACATCGCACCCGCCGATGACCTGATCATCCAGGTGGAACGGCACCTTTCCGTTGACCCGAAATCCCAGCTCCTTGCGAGCGTGATCGCAAAGAAAGGGGCAATGGGCGCCAAACATGTGGTGATTGATATTCCGGTCGGTGGAACCAAGGTCGCAACCATGGAGCAGGGGAGGGAGCTGGCGGGAAATTTCACCGAACTCGGGCGCAGACTCGGGCTCGCGGTCTCCTGCGTGCTGACCTATGGCAGCCAGCCCGTCGGGCGGACCATCGGTCCCGCGCTCGAGGCCTGGGAGGCACTCACCGCACTCGAGAACGGCACATCGTCTAAGAGCCTGGTGGAAAAATCTGCCGGCATTGCCGGTGTTCTCCTCGAGCTATCGGGAAAGGCAACCAATGGAGCCGCATACGCACGTGAAGTATTGGAATCGGGAAAAGCCCTCGAAAAGTTCCGCGAGATAATCGAGGCCCAGGGAGGGAATCCGGCCGTCAAATCCACGGACATTTCCCTCGGCGACAAACGCCACGACGTTATGGCGGTGCAGGATGGGTCCGTGGCACTTATCAACAACATTCACCTGGTGCGGATAGCCCGGGCAGCCGGTGCACCAAAAGACAAAGGAGCGGGGATCCTGTTGCACGTGAAAGGAGGTTCCCATGTCAAGGCAGGGGATCCTCTCTTCACAATATTTGCGGAGAAAGAATGGAAGCTGGATTACGCGAACGATCTCACCGGGCAGATACCGCCAATGATCGTATCAGGGATGATCCTAGAAAGCTACCCCTCCCCGACAATCATGGGAGAGCAGTAACAAGTCCGTGATGGTATGTCCGGGTCGGGGCTCATTATGTTTATATGGAAGGGGGACCCTCCAGAGGATTGAGGGGCATATGAATGCTCGTTTGAAAGCAATCCTGTTAACGTCTGGGGCGATCATTCTCTCCGCACTGGTGCTGCTGTTGGAATTCAGCGGGCAGAACCTCCTCCGTGGTTTCTTAATCGTCTGTGCGATCTGGGGTATCTACTTCTACCTGATGGTTCGCTAATGGACGGAAAAAAGAGTCAACAGAAATTACTGATTCATGCCGCCAATTCGGTCGAACCCGGTACTATTCTCCACTTCGTTTTGATTTCACTCCTTATTTCTTCAGATCCTCTTTCATCCGCTGGTATTCTTCGGAGGAGATTTTTCCCTTCGCGTACCGTTCATCCAGTATCTGCAGGGCAGATTTGCCTCCTGCCGTTCCTTCCGGATGCCGGGTTTCGTGGATAATCACGTAGATCACCAGAAACAGCCATCCGACCATGGGAAGAATCACCAGAATGAACCAGAGCACTTCATTCATTTGCTGCCCTTTTGCATCCCGGTAGACCAGGTAACCGACAACCAGCTGGATGATCCAGATGATGACCATCCCGGTGAGCATTCCTCCGAAGGGATACCCATACATCATGTGATTCCAGAATCCATCTATGAGGCTGGGATGTCAGGGGAAAATTTCAACATTATCCGGGATACAGGCGACAGTGGTTCATCGGCATGCCGGAAGAACGCTTCCATGTCCTGAACACAAGGTGGCATGACTCCTGTGCCTTTTCCTTGTCACGGCACTCTCGAAAATAATAACTTTTTTTTCGGGCCCATGAACCGGGAACCTTATCTCTGGTCAGAACGGAACGATTTCAGCGGCAATTATTCCGAAAATCACCTGTAGGATATAGAGGGGAAAAATCGAATAGCCGGTAATCGTATGGAACAATTGGATCCTTGCTCTTTTTTTGATGACAAG
>JAJRCL010000002.1 GCA_028679035.1 Methanomicrobiales archaeon
GTCGGCAATTTTGAGAAGCACCATCTGATCGTTTTCATGCCGGAATTCCACCGCGATGACCCCCTGTTTGCCGTCCGGGAACGCATGTTTCAGGGCGTTTGTGATGAGTTCGTTTACGATAAGGCCACAGGGGATTGCCGTATCCACTCCGAGGTGTATTGGATCGCTATCGATGGTCCAGGTCACATTTTTCTTCCCGAACTGATGGATGAGATTCGGGGCAAGGCTTTTGATGTAGTCACCGAATTCGATTTCAGCAAGATTGTTGGACTGGTACATCTTTTCATGGACGAGAGCCATGGATTTAACCCGGGCCTGGCTTTCCCGGAACACGTTCAGGGTGACCGGATCGGTGATCGCTCGCGCCTGAAGGTTCAGCAGGCTTGAAATCACCTGCATGTTGTTTTTCACCCGGTGGTGTATCTCCTTGAGAAGAACTTCTTTTTCCCGAAGCGATGCGATTACCTGTTCTTCTGCCTTCTTTCGTTCGGTGATGTTCCGTGCGATACCACAGATGCCGATGATCTCCCCCCGGGTGTTTCGCATGGGGACGCGGATTGTGTGTAGTACTCGTACGTCACCTTTGACCTTGATAGAGAGATCTGTTTCAACAATGTCTCCAGCCAGCACGTGCTCATCATCGTCCCGTATTTGCGCTGCAGTGTTTGCGCTGAATATTACATCTGTGGTTTTACTAAGGAAATCCGCAGCCGGAATTCCAAATAATCTCTCCATTGCAGGGTTCACGTGCGTGTATCGCTGGTGTGCATCTTTTATGAATATTGCATCCTGTGCCGTTTCCGAGATCGCCCGGAATTTCTCATCGCTCTCCCGGAGCGCCTCGAGCGATCGTTTCCGTTCGGTGATGTCCCGTATGATCGAAAGGACAACTCTTTTTCCCTGTATGGTGACTACGTGAGCGTTGATTTCGACCGGAAAAATTTCCCCGTCTTTTCTTCGCTGCTGGGTCTCGAATGTCGAATATCCCACCGAATGGAGCTCCCCGTCGATGATATGCGTCGGCTTGCTGAAATCGGTGGTCCCAAATTCGAGGGGTGAATGTCCCACGATCGCATCGCGGTCGTATTGAAGCATGCGGCATGCCGTTTCGTTCGCTTCAAGGAGGGTTCCTGGTGCATAGTTTTTCCGCAGTTCGTGAATGAAGATCCCATCGTTTGCCTTGTCGAAAATGTCCCGGAATTTTGCCTCACTTTCCTGAAGAGCCTTTTCTGCTGCCCGGCGTTCAGCGATATTCCGGGTAATACCCTGGAACCCGGTGATAGTCCCGTCAGGACCAAGGACAGGAGTCGAACTGACCTCGGTCCACATACTCGTCCCATCCTTGCATACCATCTCAACTTCAAAGACAGTGCTGGTCGAACCTGATCCGGACAGCATCTGTTTCTGCCTGGTGCGGACGCGTTCCCGCACTACTTCCGCGGAAGCTTCTGTAAGGAACGAAAAAATGGACTTCCCGATACATTCCCGGGCTGAATATCCGCTCAACTTTTCCACGGAACTGCTGATGAAAGAAAACCGCAGATCCGGCGTTGCCGCCCAGACAACATCAGTGATGTTATCGATCAGGTACCGGTATTTTTTTTCACTGTTCCGGAGAGCATCCTCCATGCCTATGCGGTCAGTGATATCCTGGTTTATCCCGAAGGTCTTGACCAGGTGACCCGACACATCCATAAGCACTCCGAACCGCACAACAATATGCCGCACGGTTCCATCCCTCCGTATGATCCTGTGCTCCACCTGCATCGAATAGTTGGGATCAGAGACGGATGCCACTGCACCGATGACCTGTGTTACGTGAATAACATCGTCCGGGTGCACAAACTCGCGGACGTAATCGGGAGCAGGCATCTGGTACCCCCCTTCACGATCCGCGGTCGTCCCATAGAGAGCGTAAAACTGGTCATTGAAGGTGAACGTTCCGGTCAGAACGTCAAATTCCCAGTTTACTATCTGGCCGATATCCATCGCGTTAGCCAGGTTGAGCTGGTTCTTGCGCAGATTTTCTTCTGATGCGGCCAGTTGTTCGTACGCGAAACGCAGCTCCGCATGCTTCCGCCGGAGTTCTTCTTCTGCACGTTTCCGTTCTGTGACGACATCAAATACCGCGACGAAATCTCCTCGTATTGGAGAATAGACCGAGACGGAAAACCACATCTGAAGCGCTTCGAGATAAATTTCACACCGTTCCGGTATGCCGCTCTCCGCTACACGACCATAGAGCTCAAACAACTGCGGGTCGGATTCCCGGATGCCCGGGATGACCTCTGTCACTCTCTTTCCCACGACCTCTTTCAGTCCGGTCAGGGATTCGAACGCGATATTGACGGCAAGGTACCGGAAGTCCTGTGGCGCTCCATTTTCGTACTCCATTCTGCAGTACGCAAACCCGTTCAGCATATTTTCGAAAAGAGATCGATACAGTTCCTCGCTTTCGCGAAGCCCTTCTTCCGCCTTTTTTCGCTGGGTGTTATCAAGGACAAATGCTACTCCGCTGAACCGCTCCTTATCCACCATGGCGCCGGCGATAATAACCGGAATGCGGGTTCCATCCTTCCGGAAATATTCCTTTTCGAACGGGATCTGGTTGACACCGGTCGCTTTAAGCTCGGCAATGGAAGCTTCATCACGATCCCGGTATTCCGGCGGGGTCAGCGTGTTCCAGCCAATCTCTCCCTTTTCCAGGTCGTCCCGGGTATAACCGACCATGTCCAGGAATTTATCATTGGCGTCGGTGATCCGGCCGTTCATGTTCCAGTAGATCACACCTATAAGACCGGATTCAAAGAAACGGCGCAAACGCTGCTCGCTTTCCTTCAGCGCCTCTTCCGCCCGTTTACGCTCAGTGATATCGATGCAGATCCCGGTCATCCGAACCGCGCATCCCTTGGCATCGTAAATCCCCTCGCCGAGGGCATTGATCCAGCGCACCTGTTTGTCTGGCAAAATAATCCGGTACTCGCTGTCAAGGATGGTATGGTCCTGCAACGCCCGTTCAATCCGGGCATTTGCGACATTGAGGTCGCCGGGATGCAAAATACCATTCCATGCCGCGAAGGAGGCATGATCTTGCTGTGGATTGAGACCAAAGAGCTCGAATAACTGTGGCGACCATACAATGGTACCGGTTGAGACATTCCAGTCCCAGGTACCGGCTCCGCTTGCTCTCTGGGCAATCTGCAACCGTGCTTCGCTCTCTTTCAATGCGCTTTCTGCAATCTTACGCTCAGTAATATCCTCCCCGGAGCTCAAAGTACCAGTGATTCGTCCCTGCTTATCCCGGATCACGGAATTATTCCACGAAATGATACGTTCTTTCCTGTCATGCGTGAGTACAGGGTTCTCAAAATGCCCACTTGATGAAAAATCTCCTGCTATTATTTTGCTGAAAACGGATTTTACTTCATTCCGGACATTTTCGGGAAGAAACGTTTTGACCCAGTCTTTTCCCAGGATATCCTCTTTTCTGCAGGCTAAAATCCCGCACCCTTTTTCATTGATGAGGGTTACAACCCCATTCGTATCGAGAGCGAGAATCATTGCACCGGCGATGTCGAGCAGATTTTTCGCCCGGTCCTTCTCCTCGACAATCGTCTGCTCCATCGCTATTTGTTCCGTGAGATCCTCGATGGTCTCAACAGCCCCGATCACATTTCCTTCGGCATCGCGGATCGTCCTCGCGATTCCCCGGAGCCATTTCCCATCCGTTCCCAGGTGCGGGAAGAAATCAATGACCTCATACGCTCCCGGAATGATACGGGATTCGTGGACTTTGTCCCCATACCAGCGCTTCAGCTGTTCAGGTCCTCCGTCCAGAATAATATCCGCGAGTACCGGGCGTTTCGTCTTGTATAAGGCAAGCCGCCAGTTATCACCGGAGCGTTTCATTTCTTCCGATGAGGTCCCGGTCATTACTTCGAGGGCGTGATTCCAGTGAATGATCGTGTGTCCGGCATCAATCATCAGCGCCGCCACAGGTAATCCCTGCAGAATATTGACGAGTTTGCTTTCGCTTTGCGCGAGATTCTTCTCGGTTTGTTTCCGATCGTTGATATCATGGAAGATGGCAAGTTTGGAAGTACTGCCATCCGGCATGTGAATGGGGGTTTCAAACAAGTCATAGACTAAACCGGTTACTGCACTGGTCCATTCACCCTGAACTGACGTTCCCTGTAACACCATTCCGTTTTTACAGGAAGGACATTCTGCATCACGACCGTTGAGATACCGGTGGCACTCTTTACCGTCAACGCGTCCGAATTTTTGGATCATCACCGGGTTACAGTACGTGACCACATGATCCTGGCTGATGATGCAGACCCCGTCATTCATTGCATCCAGTATACCCCGGAGTTTGTCCCTTTCGCGTGCGAGATCCTCTCTGCTCTGCTGCAGTGCCATTTCTGCAGATTTCCTTTCGGTAATGTCAGAGACGACTGCAACGGAACCGGTGATATGGCCATCAGTATTCCGGATTGGAGAGACGACGAAATTCGTATGAATACGATTCCCATCTTTCCGAATGAACCGGAATTCATAGAGGGCCCGTGTGGTGAGGTTCCTTGGCGTCAGGGCAGAAGGAATGATTTTGGCGTCAGCAGCAGAAAGAAATTCCAGGAATGATCGCCCGGTTATCCCATCGGGATCATATCCGAGCATCTCTGCCATGTAGGGATTCGCATAGGTGATTGTGCCGACCGGGTCCATGACCAGGATCCCTTCCTGAGCAATTTCGATAAATTTCTTGAATTTTTCTTCGATGTTCTTTCGTTCCATTTCGATTTCTTTGAGAGGGGTGATATCATGGACAAAATTCAGGATCGCCGGTCTGCCTTCCCATTCGATCGCGATCCCGGAAACTTTTATCCATCGCACCATGCTATTCGCGTCAAGAATCCGGAGATTATCGCTGAGCGCTGTATTGTGGTGATCGAAAATCCGTATGCAGTTGGTCCTGGCACGTTCGCGGTCTAACGGGTGAACAAACTCGATGAACGGACGTGTATAGATTTCTTCCGACGAATATCCGGTCAATTCTGTGATTTTCGGGTTGACAAATTTTATCCGCCCTTCCTGAATGACGAAGATCCCTTCGATGGCATTGTCCACGACGGTGCGATATTTCTCCTCCGTTTCCAGTAATTTATGTTCCTTTTTGAGATTTTCAGTTTTATCTGCAATGAAATACAAGATAGCGGGTTTGTTTTTCCATGATATAACGGAAGCATTCAGGTGAATCCGTCGTACTTCTCCGCTTTTCCTGATGATCCTGGTGTTATAACTTTCCTGAGTTTCCTCTCCCGCAACCCGCCGCAGATAGAGGGCATGGATTCCTGACCAGTCATCAGGATGAACGATGATACTGGCGGAGGAGTAGAGAAGTTCTTCCCGGGAAAACCCGGTCAGGTGCTCAAACTGAACGTTGAAATAAACGAGAAATGTGTCCTGCACAACGGCGACAGCTTCGTGTGCGTGGGCAAAAATTGCACACAATCGATCGTCGATTTCCTGGTTTGTCAGCATATGAATCCAGATGGGTTCCGCCGGGAAGGATCGATACCATGGATTTTTCCCCCAGTCACGGAGCTATGATTTTTTTATCTATAATTTGTTATTATTAAATTTTTCTATTTTATTATTTTCGTTTATTTTAATTTTTTAAAGAAATACTGCATAATTCTTTATATTTTAATGGAGAGTTGAGAAATCAGACTGGTCAGGTTACTGTGCCTTTTCGAACTCCATCGACTGGGATAGGGAACGTGATGATGAACGTCGCACCATTATCCTTTACCATCTGCACCGTACCTCCGATCTGCCGGACAAGTGCCTGCACCAGCTTTAATCCTAAGGAAGTGGTCGCTTCGATTTCGAGTCCTTCAGGGAATCCAACACCGTCATCACGGACAATCAGTACAACCTCATCTTTCTGTTTCCTGTTGAATTGTATGCGAATCGAACCTTTCCTGCCCCCGGGGAAGGCGTGCTTGAGGGCGTTGGTGATCAATTCGTTCACGATCAGGCCGCATGGAATCGCTGCGTCGATACTGACTGCAATATCATCGGAAGTCACCGAAACATCAATTCCTTCTCTGCCATACGAATTTACCAGCTGGGAACTGAGACTGCGCAGATAATCCCCGAAATTGATATGTGCAAGATCACTGGACCGGTAAATCTTTTCGTGCACAAGGGACATTGTCCGGACACGACCCTGGCAATCCTTGAAAACCTCCCTGCTGTGTTCGTCCGGTATCGTGCGGGCCTGCAGGTTGAGCATGCTGGATATGATTTGCATATTGTTTTTGACCCGGTGGTGGATTTCCCGTAAAAGGACTTCTTTCTCCGCGAGAGATGCCCGGATTTGCTCTTCAGCATGTTTACGTTCTGTTATGTTCCGTGCGATCCCGCAAATGCCGGTAATTTTTCCCGATGCGTCCTTCATGGGAACCTTGATCAAATGCAGGATGATTTCAACGCCGTTTATAACGCGCGATGTCTCTTCATCGATAATACCACCATTAATAACAGCAGTATCCCCTTCTTTTATGTGTTCTGCCGTGGGAGTGTCATAGAGGTCGGTATCCATCAAACCCTCAAGTTCATGGGGGGATTTCCCAAAAAGATGCCCCATAGCTGGATTAACCTGGATATAACGGAATTTATCATCCTTGATAAATATCGCATCGAGGGCAGTTATGGTAATGGCGCGGAATTTTCCCTCGCTTTCCTTCAATGCCTGATCAGCTTTTTTCACTTCGGTGATGTCCACGACCACTCCCCGGATGCCCACCGTATCTTTTTCCGGGAATCCGAAGGCCGGGGATGCGTACACGAGCGCCGGGAAAAGTTCTCCATTCTTCTTCTGGAGCAGATATTCCGTAGCGTTCAGTTTTTCCCCCCGTAACAATTTTTCCATCCTTTCCTTCATCTGGGCGATTTGGTGATCGCACACAAATTTCAGGACTGGCACGCCATCGTGCATATCCGGTTCGGTGTAACCGAACCATTCAAGGCCTTTCTGATTCAGGTACGTCACATTTCCGGCCATGTCGATTTCAAAGACCGCGACGGGCAATAGCTCTGAAAGTTCCTTGTACCGTCTCTCCGATCGGATCATCGCGTCCACGGCAAGTTTTCGTTCGGTGATATCCGAAACGAGCGCAAGAGCGCCGGTAACCCGTCCATTGGAATCCTTGATGGGGGAAGTCACCAGGGTGGTGAATATCGAGGCCCCGTCTTTACGGGTAAAACCGACATCAAAAACCCCTTTCTTTTGCCCTGTTCTTCCCAGCTCTTCATCCTGCAAAAGAATCTGCCCGTCTGTCATTAAGTCCAGGAACGATTTTCCTTTCAGGTCGCCCTGGGAATAACCAAGAATCTCCGCCATCCGGGGATTGGCATACGTGGTCATGCCAAGCGTATCGATGACCCAGATGCCCTCCTGTGCCACTTCAACGAGCTTACTGAACCTCCCTTCAACGTCCTGCAGATCCTTTTCCGCCTTCTTCTGTTCGGTGACATCATTCAGGAAATTAAGCGTGGCCGGTTTTTTCTCCCACAGGATATCAACGGTGTTTACGTCCATACACCGTACATCATGATTTTTTCCCACAATCCGAATAGAATACGTTGCAGGTGTGCTGTCGCCGCTCAGCCGGTGATGGTGACGTTCCTGCAGGATTTGACGATCCTCCGGGTGGATCAATGCTCTGTACGGAATGGTTTTCAGTTCATCCGGAGAGTACCCGGTGATCTCACTCATCCTCCGGTTGGAAAATTTGAACAACCCTTCCTGTGCGACAACAATTGCCTCAGAGGCATTTTCTACAACAGCCCGGTATTTTTTCTCGGATAGCTGGATCGCCTCTTCTGACAACTTTTTCTCTGTGATGTCTTCTATGACGCCATCGAACTCCGTAATTTCCCCATTGGCATCCCGGACGACTGTGGCAGAGATTCTGCCCCAGAATGTTTCGGCATCCTTTTTCTTCAGGATAAATTCGGCACCAGTGATGCACCCTTTTACGTGCAGCTCTCTGAGATAGTTCGCCACCTCACAGCCATCAGCGAATAATTCGGAAAACTGTACCGCCTTCATTTCCTCAGGTGACTGGTACCCGAACATTTTCGCGACCATCGGATTCGCCATGGTAAAGGTGCTTTCCGGACCAAGTGAACAGCGGAACACGCCTATGGGCAGGTTCTCCATCAGGTTGCGCAACTGCTGCTTCTGAGCATTGACCAGGAGTTCAGCATTCTTGCGTTCGGTTATGTCCCGGATAGATTCAATAGCCCCCGTGACATTGCCCATGCCGTCATACAGCGGAGATGCCTTCCCAAAAAGATGTGCTCCCTCTCCATGTCGGAGTCGTGGGGCAAATGCCTCTGCAACCTGGGTCGCACCCTGCCGTTCTATGGACGTGTAGAGATCTGCTGCTGCATCATTCGTACCAATCAGGTCAATAAGAATGGGTCTCTTAACGCCA
>JAJRCL010000028.1 GCA_028679035.1 Methanomicrobiales archaeon
GGGGATCTGCAGCTGCAGAAAGAGTTCCAGGCACTTCAGGAATTCCTCGCACTGCTCGCGAGCGGAAAACCGGTTGCCTACGGGCAGGAGGACGTGGGAAATGCGGTCGGCTGCGGGGCAGTCCGCCATCTCCTTGTGGCCGATTCCCTGGTGCGGGAGACAAACACCGGTGAGCTCATGCTTGCCGCCGAACGGCAGAAAGCCCAAATCACTATTTTCTCAACGGAATTCGACCCCGGAAAACAGCTCCTGGGCCTCGGGGGCATTGCGGCGATCCTCCGGTTTGCGATCCGTTGATCTGGTTGATCGACATCTCGAACATCGTTACCGTCATCGCCGTCGATCCCTTCTCCGGATGACGAATCCTCAATGGAACCCGGAGAATCCGGGGATCCCGGATACAACGCATAATCAGATGGAAAAAAGATATTATTCTTCCGCTGTCTTCTCTGCGGTTTTTGCTTCTTGTTTCTTCTCTTCCTTGGGTTTCGGACGCAGGAATACTTCGATAAACTGGATCTTTGTTACTTCGGGAAGATATTCAAAAATTTCCTGGACAACCCTTCCTCTCCAGAGAAGCCAGCGGCGGTCATACACGATCGCCGGGGGGAGCATGATCTTCAGTACACCCTTGGTGAGGGTTACTTCCATCTCCCGCTGGACATAAAGACGGATGAGCCCTTTGACCTTCTCGGTGGGGTGCTCGAGAACACCCTGGATGGAAAAGTGGTAGATGGCAGTCTTTCCCGCAAGCGGGGAATTGAAATCCACCACGACACGACGTCCGATGACTGAGGTGACGATGCCTTCCTTTTCGTCTATCTTCACACGCATCCCGGTGACCGGGTGCTCGGTAAATTTGACGATCGGTACTGACTCCACCTGATTGGGATCGTGTGCCCCGAACGCCTTTTCCGGTGGAACTTCGACGTCCCCTTCTTCGCCGACGTCCTTCCCGATTACCGCTTCTTCGAGACCTGCGACGATGTGGCCGCTTCCGACACGGATTACCGCCGGCCCGTAGAGGGCCTGGGGGTTGTGTATACCGGCCTCCTTTGCCATATCTTCATCGGTGGTGTCAAAGACCATTCCCTCTATCCGCCCCGTATAGGACAGCTGTATGAAATCCCCTTCCTTAATCGCCATGGATATCAACCTTTTGAAAATCTGCTTCCTTTTCAGGCAGGAATCGAATATTGTCCTGCGTTCGGTAATTCCGCCTGTTCCCTCAAATTTGGGAGATAATGCTATAAAAAGATTGGTTAAGTCCCTCGACAGGATCCGTTATCACCTGATCTGAAAAGATGGTTACTGCCCGGGAAACGTTTCCCGATCAATACCTTGACGTGGAACGGGGACATCACTTCCAGAAACCCATTGCATCCGTATCGGTTTCTCGGATCCTCTTCTCACGATGTTTTGTAGACACGGTCGCCGATGCTCACTTTCTGCTGCATCTTAAGGCCGATTTCCTGTCCTTTCACGGCTTCCCGGATTGGGGTATGTTCGACCTGCATCGATTCGACCTTCTGGATAAAGTTCTTACCGGAACCCCGGATGAGGATCTCATCTCCTTCTACAAGGTCGTCCTCCAGTCGCAGGACGCCGACCCCGATCTTCGGGAAATATCGGACGATCTCACCAATCTGCCGTTCCACTCCAACACACGCTCCAACTGGTGTTCTCCCTTTCCGGGCAGATAAAGATTGTTCAATTCTTCACAAGTAGCATCCAATCTCGGCAGGTTTACGTGCCATTGGCGCCGGTGTGTATACTACGGGGAAACTGCATGCTTGAGGTAGAAGCAAAAATTCGGGTACATGATCTCACCGCGGTACAGATGCGCCTGAAGCAGCTCGGCGCCAAAGACTCCGGAAAGATCCAGGAGCGGGATGTGTACTTCAACGCCCCGCACCGGGATTTCGGCACGACCGATGAAGCGCTGCGCATCCGCTATTCTGAACCGGGCACTGCAGCACTGACCTATAAGGGGCCAAAGGTGGCGGGATTCGCCGCGAAGGCCCGGATTGAACTCACGGTATCAATAGACCCTGCGCACTCGATGGAAGAGATCCTCGAAAAACTCGGGTTTATGCGGGTTGCCGAGGTACGAAAGGTCCGGTCCTATTACCGCCTTCCTGATGCATCGGTTGCCCTTGACCAGGTCGATGGTCTGGGAACGTTTGTGGAGATCGAGGCGTCGGCCGAACTCGTTCCGGAAGAAGCAAGTGCTACTGTGGATCGTACCGTGAAAAAACTGGGTATTGCCGGAGAGTATATCACGCTCTCCTATCTTGAGATGCTGCTGGTAAAAACAGCTACACGCTGATAAGTTCCACGTCGATATCCTTCGGTTCGTCGCCAAACTGGATCATCGCGCCGTATCCGTCTTTTGCCGGGCCCGGGTTGACTACTTTTACACCGTCAATATCACAGACCCTGCGGTCTTCATGCACGTGTCCGCAGCAGACAAGGTCGAAATCTTTCAGGTGCTGGCGGAGTGCCGTTGAACCCACATGCTCCCCGTTGACCACATCGACGGTTCCGTGTGGCGGCGCATGTGCGACGAGAACATTGTGCATCGACCGTTCTCTTCTCTGTAAAAGGTTCGTGAGAAGAGAACCGATTTCCTCTTCCTGCATTTCAAACGGACAACTGGAGGGTGTCGGGTTGGATCCGCCCAGGCCAAGGAATGAAATTTTTCCGACGAGAATAGAGGATCCGTGGAGAGAGACCGCATTGGACTCTTCCAGCGCATCAATGATTTCCCGCGGGTCACAGTTCCCGGGAACTGCAAAACAGGGGACGTCGATCTGTGCGAGCATGGAAAGAACAGGAGCCACAGGGCCGAAATTCGTGAGATCTCCAGAAATGATGACCAGTTCCGGCTCTAATCTCAGGAACGCATCAAGTTTCCCGAACTGGCCGTGGAAATCGGTGAGTAAAAGGGCATTCATGATCATGTACCATTATTTAATCCACGTTTAAAAAATCTTACCTCATTACCGCCCCAAAAACCGGTTAATTTTCCCTGCAGGGACAGTCTTCCGAGTATCTGGTGCGCTTCCGGAATCAGGGGCCGCGGTGCAATTCCCTCGAGAGGAGTCCCCGGCAGGGGAAGAAATGTGTGCAGGTGCACCTGCCCGTGCCGCACCACCCAGCGGATGAGGTGCAGGGTCTCCTGCTGGTCTTCATCGCTTTCGAAGGGGAATCCCAGAATGAAATCGACAACAGGAGTGAGCCCGTGCTCCCGGCTGAGCTCGACCGCGTGAACGATATCGCCGACGGAATGACCACGGTGGATGCGCTGCAGGACGCGGTCGCTTCCGGACTGCCCCCCGAAGTGTATCCGCGTGTTGGCGCAGTATCTCGTGATTAACGCAAGAGCGGTATCACTGACGAACTCCGGGCGCACCTCGCTGGGAAATGTGCCGAAGTACACCATTCCCCGCAGCCGTGCGAGGAGTTTTTCCACTTTGTCCATGCGGGGATGGATACCATCGGACCCGTA
>JAJRCL010000179.1 GCA_028679035.1 Methanomicrobiales archaeon
ATGGCAACGGTACTGGAATCGGTGGGAACCGGTGTAACCGGAGAGGTTGGCGTCAGGAGGCTGCTGGAAGAAAAGCGTCCCCGTCCCGCTGCTGCACCTGCAGAAGGCCTGGTCCTCTGGAATGTCAATTGCGGTATTGATTTTCTCCCCATGGATCCGGCACCGCGGAGCAGGGCATATTTTGCGGAGATGCGGCGGCACCACCACCGCATGGACCGGATCTGCCGGCTCATCCGGGAGGATCGGGATGCATAAGTGCCACATAATACTATCCATTCGCCGGAGAACACCAAAGAACCATGAAATTTCCGGAAACCCCGGGATCTGTGCACCAGAAAAGGGGCATAACCCGGGGAAGTCCTCCTTTTCGGATATGGTCTCCGTACAAAGTAGCAAACGCTGCAATCATACCAGGTGAACATCAGGCAACCGGAGACTTCATGACAGGGCAGCGATCAGGTATGCGATAGAGTCGGGAGGATCTGATAGTGGGAGAAAAACTCTGTCCCGTGGATAAAAAGGCATGCATCCTGAACCGGTGCATGATTTTTGACGAAGAACAGGAGAAGTGCAGCTGGGCGAATACGGGCTCCGGCTCAAATCAGTCTGCTGGTGCGAAAAAGCCACCGGAAAACAAAAAACCGAAGAAAAAGGCCGCGTCCGGACCTTCTTCGGGTTACCGCGTACATCTCTTTGACTGAATCACGCCGGCCGGGCACGGATCCCCGGGGGAATTACGAAATCCAGCAGGTAGGATGGAACCTGGCGGGACGTTTTGATGAGGAGGTAAAAATGGGCATCATCCCCTATCTGTCCCTGGTAGATCACCACCAGCCGGAAATCGAATTCAAGAATGGTGATCCCGAGGGTAGAAATGGATGCCTTTCGTGAAGAAATCTCCCGCGCCTCGTTGAGATGGATTTCCTCCGGCTTTTTGTTGACCGTGACCAGGACACTGTTGTTCGATGGTATGGCAAGAATTTCGGCATTTCCGAGACGAACCACTTCTGCGTTGGGGAACACCACATCATAGGTCGTGATGTACGGATAGGACGCCTGGGCCGGGGCATCGCTGAATGTTACCGTGAGGGTGAGGATCGCTGCGATGAGAATGACCGTTGCTGCTCCGGCAAGGTAGAGGAGGAGCGTCCACCGGGACCGGGACCGCCGGATATTTTCCTCGTGTTCTTCCGGATCCGGGATCTGCTCTCCCGGCGTAGTTCCACTCTCCTCTGTCATGTCACGTCCCTATATCCGGTGGGGCAGGGATGCTAATAATCGTGCGGTGATTGCATGGCCGGTACCTGGGGCAGAATTTCGACCGCAGTGTCCCCTTTTCCAAACCCTCATTATTGTGTGGTGTACATGCGTACCGGTATATCGATGGCCGAAATTCCAAAAGAGGAATATGTTCTTAAATGCACCTCGGGATGTGCCGGCTGCAGCTCCACTCTCTGCCTCCGTTACATCCTGAAAGCAGCAGGACCGGAGACGGTACTGGTGATGCCTGCCTGTTGCACGAGCGTTATCCAGGGAGCGTACCCCAATACCGCAATGAACGTCCCCGTATACAATATTGCCTTCGCATCGGCAGCGGCCTGTGCATCCGGGATCAGTGCCTCGTACCGCAGTCTGGGGAAGAAGACGAATATCATCGTGTATGCTGGAGACGGAGGGACCGTGGATATCGGATTACAGGCACTGTCCGGTGCCTTCGAACGGGGAACCGATTTTCTGTACATATGCTATGACAACGAGGCGTACGGAAATACCGGGATGCAGCGATCAGGATCAACGCCCCTGGGAGCTCTCACCACGACAACGCCCGCCGGCAAGATCCATGCGAAAAAGGATATCGACAGCATCGTCGCTGCCCATTCCCCCCCGTATATGGCGAGTGCCTGCAGTGCCTATCCTCTTGACCTCTTCAAAAAAGTTCGCAAGGCGCTGGAAGTGCGGGGACCGACCTTTATCCACGTGCTGGCGCCCTGCCCACCGGGCTGGCGGTTTCCCTCGGACCAGACCATCGAAGTGGGAAAACTCGCGGTAAAGACCGGAATGTGGATCCTCTGGGAACGCGAGTACGGGAAGCTGAAGATCAGCGCCCCTTCCCGGGCGGCAGTCAAAAAGCCAGAACCACTTGCCACTTACTTCTCTGCCCAGGGGCGGTTCAAAGGGATCGACCCTGCTGTCGCGGAACAGCTTCGGAACGAAGTGCGGCGCAACATCCAGCGGTTCGTGCGGGAGGAGGAACAGTCATGCGATCAGTAGCAACCGGTAACAAGGCTGTCGCAGAAGCGGTGCGCCAGGCAAACCCTGCAGTGATCGCTGCCTACCCTATCACCCCGCAGACGGAGATCGTTGAATCCATCGCAGGATTTGTCGCAGACGGTACTCTTGCGAGCCAGTACATCCCGGTGGAGAGTGAGCATTCAGCGATGGCTGCGTGTATAGGCGCGAGTGCAACCGGTGTACGCACGTTCACGGCGACTTCATCGCATGGCCTCCTCTACATGCACGAGATGCTGTTCTGGGCGTCAGGAGCTCGTCTCCCCGTCGTCATGGCAAACGTGAACCGTGCTGTTGGCCCGGGATGGAATGTCTGGGCTGAACATACCGATGCTCTTGCACAGCGCGACACCGGGTGGCTGCAGGTCTTTGTCGCAACCGTCCAGGAAGCCTATGATACAACCCTGATGGCGTTTCGTATCGCGGAACATAACGACGTTCTCCTGCCGGTGATGGTGAATCTCGACGGGTTCAGCCTCTCGCACGTCATGCAGTCGCTGGATACGGTAACATTGGGGGATTTCATCCCACCCATGGTCCTCCCCCACCGGATTGACACGGCGAACCCGCAGGGGTATGGGCCGCTCACCGGTCCTGAGGAGTTCTACAAGTTCCGCTGGGAAATCGAACGCTCGATGCGGGACGCCCGATCGGTTATTGCCGGGACTGAGAAAGCATTTGCCGAAACCTTCGGCCGGAAATATGGTATGACCGATGAATACCGGTGTGAAGATGCGGATGTACTCGTCATTGCACTGGGAACCTTCGGAAAAGAAGCCGAAGTTGCGGTCGATATACTCCGGAAGGAAGGGATAAAGGTCGGATCTCTGCGTCCGCGCTGGTTCCGCCCGTTCCCGGATCTCGATGTCAAAGGGAGGGATATCGTTGTCATCGACCGGGACTACTCATTCGGATTTGGCGGGGTCCTCGCCGATTCCCTGCGTGCGCGGTACCGGGTGGAACCGTCGAGCATCATCGCCGGTCTCGGCGGGCAGGAAGTCACCTATGACGATATCGCTTCCTTTGTGCGCACGAGAATGCCGGGGACGGAGACATGGTTTGGGGTGCATGACGATGTATGAAGTGCGCATCCATTCCCGCGGTGGTCAGGGGGGTGTCACTGCGGCAAGACTCCTTGCCCATGCCGCATTTCTTGACGGAAAACACGCTTCAGCATGCCCCTTCTACGGGGCCGAACGTCGCGGGGCCCCGGTCGTATCGTTTGTGCGTATCGACGACAAACCCATCCGGGTCTACAGCCAGATTCGTCATCCCGATCTTGTGGTGGTGCTGGACACAACCATCATGGACGCCGTGGATGTTCTGCAGGGGCTCAAGCCGGACGGGGTCGTTTTCCTGAACTCTTCGGAAAAATCTGACGCAGGGGAGCA
This sequence comes from Methanomicrobiales archaeon, assembly GCA_028679035.1. Taxonomy (GTDB): domain Archaea; phylum Halobacteriota; class Methanomicrobia; order Methanomicrobiales; family JACTUA01; genus JAJRCL01. Next base: position 3,681 of record JAJRCL010000179.1, read on the forward strand.
TACCACCTATACGGTCGATCTGACTGCCATCGCCCTGTCGCTCGGTCTTGTGATCGCCGGCAGCCCCATCCTGAACACACCGGTGCTCGGGGCTCTTGCACGCATGGGTGTGGTGTCGTTCGCATCAGTAAAAGCGGCAATCGCAGTGACATTTTCGGACAAACGCAATGTGCGTGCCGCTGAGGCTGCCTACCAGGAGCTGGTTCTGTGAGAAAGCGCCTCGCAACGAGCAAACCCACAAAAGGGTCTTCCGGGAAAACCGGCTCCTGGCGGACGTTCCGCCCGGTGGTCGATCCGGAAAAATGTAATGCATGCGGGATGTGTGCCCTCTACTGCCCGGAGGCGGCGATCGATGAAGACCTCAGGGTCGATGTGGATTTCTGCAAGGGATGTGGTATCTGCGCCACGGAATGCCCGAAAAAAGCGATTACCATGGAGCGGGAAAAGAGATAGATCTTTTCCCACGATTATTCCTTAAACTGCTTCTTTTCTCCTGAGGGACGGACTCGCCTCATTCGTTCGGATCTTTTTACCGGCTCTAAATGAAAGTGGTATTTGATGAAAATACTTCTCGCCGGGTTCAAAGAAATTCAGGATAAAAAAGGAAATAGGGAAAAGGAGGGGGGTCAGAATTCTCCGCCCATGCCACCCATTCCGCCCATTCCGCCCATGCCACCCATACCTCCCATGCCGCCCCCACCGGGTGGCATTTCGGGTGCTGCGGACTTGGAGGAAGCGATGACATCATCGATACGGAGGATCATCATCGCTGCCTCTGCGGCCGAGGCGATTGCCTGGGTCTTTACCCGCAGGGGTTCGATGACGCCCAGCTTGATCATATCGGCGGTCTTTCCGGTATAGACATCGAGACCGATGTTCTTTCTTCCCTTCTCGTGTTCCGCACGCAGTGCGACGAGCATGTCGATGGGATCGAGCCCGGCGTTCTCGGCAAGCGTGCGGGGAATGATATCCATTGCACCGGCAAACGCCTCGATCGCGAGCTGGGCACGCCCGCCGACACTCTGGGCATATTCCCGCAGGCGCAGGGACAGCTCCGTCTCCGGTGCGCCGCCTCCTGCAACAAACTTCTTGTCTTCCATGACAACCGAGACGACGCTGATCGCGTCATCGATTGCACGCTCGAGTTCTGCAACGACGTGTTCGGTGCCGCCCCGGACGATGAGGGAAACCGCTTTCGGGTTGTCGCACTTCTCAACGAAGATCATCTCTTCGCCGCTCACTTTGCGTTCTTCCACGATACCCGCGTGCCCGAGTTCTTCCTTGGTGATCGCATCGATGCTGCTGACCACGTTTGCCCCGGTGGCACGGGCAAGTTTGTCCATGTCGCTCTTCTTCACACGGCGCACGGCCAGGATTCCGGATTTGGCGAGATAATGCTGGGCGATGTCATCGATACCCTTCTGGCAGAAGACAACGTTCGCACCGCTCTTGACGACTTTATCGACGATAGTGCGGATCATCCGCTCTTCCTCGTCGAGGAACGCCTGGAGCTGGTCCGGGCTCGTGATATTGATCTCGGCGTCGACTTCGGTCTTCTTGAATTCGATGGCGGCATTGAGGAGCAGGATCTTTGCGTTTTCCACCTTCTTTGGCATCTGTGGGTGGACCCGTTCCTTGTCAATGATCATGCCTTCAATGATTTCGGAATCCTCAATAGAGCCACCGACCTTTTTCTCGATCTTCACATTGTCGGTATCCACGGTGCCGTCCTCATCGGCGACCATCATGACCGCCCTGACAACGAG
>JAJRCL010000180.1 GCA_028679035.1 Methanomicrobiales archaeon
CATTGAAGACGTCGCTGCGTTTCTTGCAGCACGCCGGTGACCGGATGCCAAGAACCATCCGCCTGCGGGACTTCATTGCTGATGCGGATAACTGGCTTTATGCCGTCTCTTCCTACGGAAACCGCGATACGGTGGGATGCATTCTCCGGTATATTCCGGATTCCCAGGGAGACCGGACCGATTGTGCCGGCAGGCGGTACCGGAAACTGGAATTTGAAGAGGCATTTGCACGAATCTGCGCGGAGAAACCGTACTATGCAGGCCGGATGCACCGTATTCCCATCGCGGACGTCCGACGTTTATTCTGTCCGGAACAGGAAATTTCCCGTATCGCCGATCGTGACCGGCGGGTACGGCGGCTGCAGTCGCTCCTCGATCTGCCCGCATTTGGTCTCGGGTGCACCGGCTCCCGCCTCGTCGGACTGGAAACACCGGAATCAGATATTGATCTTGTCGCATACGGAGCTTCCTGGTTCCAGGGACAGGCCCGGCTCCGGGACCTCATTGCCACCGGAGCCGTGCAGGAGCTTGACGAGGAGATGTGGCGGGTCGTCTACCGGAAACGGTCTCCGGAGATCCCGTTTGAGACGTTCATTCTACACGAGAGACGCAAATATAATCGCGGCATGATCGACGGAACGTATTTCGACCTTCTCTATGCCCGGGATGAAGAGTGCGTCGGTCCCCTCCAGACGGCAGGAGGAGAGGTGGTCGGAAGGAAACGTATCCGGGCACGGGTACGGGATGCCCGCCTTGCTTTTGACAGCCCCGCATTGTATGAAGTGGACCATGAAGAGGTATCCCGGGTCCTCTCCTTCACTCATACGTACAGTGGGCAGGTGGTGGAAGGGGAGGAAATGGAAGCGCAGGGTGTCCTGGAACAGCACGGAAGGGAGCTCTGGCTGATCGTCGGTACCACGCGCACGGCAAAAGGAGAGTACATCGTTTCCCGTACGCTTCTCGAAGAGGGAAACGTATCGGGGGCTACATAAGATCGGACAGCCGTTTCCCCTTCCGCGAAGCGCAACCATCTTCATGGGGACAGGATTCGCAGGGAGCCATCAGAGGTCTCTTCGGTATTTCACCGGCATGGATTCGTTGTGCGGCACGGATTCCACGAACCATTGCCCTCCGGTCCCTGGGCTGTGGCACACAGGTCCGCAACGCGCCGGAAGGAATATACTCGATATACCCGCTCTCAATCGGAAGATCCAGAGTTTCATGCACGCAGGCAGCGAAACACGCAATTCTGACGCGATCTGACATGTAGGCTCCATTTGCAGGAGCATCGGAAGAACGGGTTATCGCAAAATAGGGGGCCTGATCAAAGATTTTGTCCACCATTCCCCGTATCCCCAGAACGCCGGATTCGACCATGACGTCTGTTTCCACGGGAACCGGCCATTCCCTGACCTGGCAGGCCCCGATACAGCTGTCGTGAAATACACGCATCGCAGGTTCGATGAGCGGAAGGACGGTCGTAATTTCATCCCATATCCGATCGCTGTCCAGCGTTTCCCCCAGATGATAGGAGATCTGTTTTGCAACGGTATACCTCGGGGATTCTGCTGCCGGGAGATCCCGATCCAGGTACAACCGTACAGCACAGTGCATTCCTGCTACCACTTCGGAAACACTGGTAAGCCCCTTCATGGAGGGACTATCCCCCAGTATATCCGGTTCCCTGTACCGGCCCGGTTTTTGCTGATAAGAAACAAGAATTTCATTTTCCCGCTGCTTTCTCTATTCCTTTTGTTTACCATCGTTATGAGTCCTCTCATTTTTTCCGCAATCCGCCGGTACAGAGCAGGTCCGGTGCCCATTGCCCTCATTCTGCCATTATCCAAAGATCTTATCGTTCCCGAACTCCCACCGGGTGTATGAATCCGCAGACCCGGGAGATCGCTGTCAATATACCCCAGGATCTTGATCCCGTCTATTCCAACCGTATCCAGATTGCCTATAAGGAAGACGAATTCACCTTCATGTTCCTGCATGAAATACCCAATACGAACCAGGCAAGGGCAAAGGCGATCGTCTCTATCAGTCCCCGCCATGCGAAGAACCTTCTCGATGTGCTCACGAACAGCATGAAAGATTATGAAGGGAAGTTTGGGCCGGTTCTGCACTCCACCAGCGAGGGAAAAGGAGCCGGGGAAAGCGTAACAATGCGGGGATATTCCTAATCACGCATTTTTCGTGCAGACTTTTCCTGCGATATATTTTATCGTTCCCACCTGGATTTTCCTCGCATACATTCACCAGACTTAAATGGTCCCGGTACCCATGTGATCTGGTATCCGTGCGCCGCCGTGGCTTAGCGGTATAGCGGCTGATTCGTAATCAGCAGGTCGGGGGTTCGATTCCCCCCGGCGGCTTGCATAATGTAATGCGCTCCTTCGGCACGTGGTTCAGGGCTTTGTGGGAATGTGGGTATCCATTTTTTGCACGGTACGAACGGAAAATTCCTTCGATCCCAATACATAAAAAATTCTGCACACAACAGGAAATTTATCGTTCAATTGTGAAACAGACCAATGTATTACTGTAATCCCGACGGATCCCATTCTGGAAAAGAATATTAACCCTCCGGATTGAAATCTTCACTCCTGTATAAATCGCCTGTAATCCTTTATCCCGGGCAAAGATCGTCGGAGAGCGGAAAATATGGTCTTTGATCCGCTGGCAGCATACGCGAAGATCGCATCAAAAATACGAAAGATGCTCCTTGGCACAGCCCGGAGCCTGGAAGATCCATCGGTATTTCATAAGATATCCCTGATTCCCCTGCTGGCATGGATCGGCCTGGGTGCGGACGGATTGTCCTCGTCGGCATACGGCCCTCCGGAAGGATTTCTTAACCTTGGCAGTCACGCGTATATCGCCCTGTTTCTGGGAATAGCGACCGCCGCTACAGTTTTTATCATCTCCTATGCGTATTCCCGGATCATTGAACATTTTCCCAGTGGTGGCGGGGGATATATCGTTGCGACCCATACAATCGGTGAGAGGGCAGGGGTTGTATCCGGGAGTGCCCTTCTTATCGACTATGTACTGACGATTACCGTCTCTCTTGTTGCATGTGCCGACGCATTTTTTAGTTTTGTTCCGTCGACCCTGCAGGTATACAAAATCCCCTTTGCGGTTTCCCTGATCGCTTTTATCACGGTTCTGAATCTCCGTGGAGTGAAAGAGTCGGTACTCTTTCTTGCACCGATATTCCTGGTGTTCATTTTAAGTCATGTCCTTCTTCTCGGATTTGGTGTTTTTTCCCACGGATCGCAACTGGTTCCCCTTCTCTCTGATCTCCAGATCAACTTCAGTACGGACATAGCGACGATCGG
>JAJRCL010000029.1 GCA_028679035.1 Methanomicrobiales archaeon
AAACACCGGAAGGCGATGAATTCTGCATGAAGGTGTGCATCATGTGCGGTGGGGAGGGAACGCGCCTGCGCCCCCTTACTTTTGATCGTCCGAAGCCCTGTATTCCCATCGTGAATACTCCATCGATCCAGCATCTGGTCGAACACCTTTCCAGCCTGGGATTTAACGAGATCGTCGTTACCCTCGGGTACATGGGGACCGCCATTGAGGAAGCACTCGGTGACGGATCCCTGTTCGGCGTGGATATCACGTACGTCCGGGAAAAGACCAAACTCGGCACCGCCGGGAGCATCAAGAACGCCCAGAAGTATCTCGATGGGCACGAATTCCTGGTAGTCGGCGGGGACCACATCACCGATTTAAATCTGCTCGAATTCTACCGGGAACACCGTGCAGGGGGTGCGATCATGACAATCGGGCTCATCAGCATCGATGATCCCGGCGATTACGGGATCGCGGAGATCGATGTCGCGTATAATATCCTCCGGTTCAAGGAAAAACCGGCTCCGGGGGAAATCTTCTCCAACCTTGCAAGTACCGGGATGTATGTGTGTTCACCGGAAGTGTTCGACCACATCCCGCCAGGGGCGAAATACGATTTTGCCCGTGACCTGTTCCCCAGCCTGATGGAGCAGAGTCATACCCTCAAGGCCTGGCTTGCACGGGGGAACTGGACCGATGTCGGAAGCCCGAGGTCATTGCGCATGGCGGAACGCTGGAAACTGCAGTCGATGCCCCACGTGAGTGTGAGCGGGGACCTGCATGTGCGGGGGGCAAAAATTCTCGGGCCGGTCCAGATCGGAGCATCGGTATCCATTGGCCCGGGCTCCCGGGTAATCGGCCCGGTTGGTATCGGTCCCGGTGTTACTATCGAAGAGAATGTACTCATCGGACCATACACCACTATCGGAGGCGGATGCGTGATCCGGAGCAATACGAAAATATTCTCTTCTTCCCTCTACAACAAAATCGTCCTTGGCGGCAATTGCACCGTCAGCGGCAGCATCATCGACAACGACACCGTGATCGGCGATTGCTGCAGTATTGAAAATGACACCGTTATCGGGCCGCGTGTCGTGCTGAAAAACGGCGTCGTGGTCCATTCCGGTACACGACTCTGGCCGGAAGTGGTGGTACCCGACTCAGTGATCGTGAAAGAACACGTGCTGAACCGGAAGTTTGAGGTCCGCACGGAAGGTTCCTGATACCGGTTTATGTGTGCCGCACGAGGCGGTGCGTGAGAGCGACCAGGGGGTGACGGGCGTAGTCGAGGACCTTGATATCGTCGAGCGTATTCAGGTTCATTGCCTTTGCGGTTCTCTCCATGCCCAGTTCGATATTTTCTGAAATCTCGATGATGTACGCATCAAGGGTATCGATTCCCAGCCGCTTTGCGGCGATCGCCCGGTGGTGACCGTCCACGAGGATAAGTCTGCCAGGGCGGCGAAGCACAATGAGGGGCTCGGCCAGTCCCTTTTTGATTTCGTACATCCTCCCTTCCAGTTCATCCTCATAGATCTTCGCCTGTGTCGGAAGGAGTTCGTTAATGGCCACATTCTCCCGCTTGAGCGCCGGCTCGACCCCGTAGAGTTTTTTCAGGGTGTCGATGAACTTGAATACCTTCTCCGGCGAGACATGTTCGATCTGAGAGCGGATCACGTCAGAATTTGATATGATCCCGACCAGCTGGTTTTTTTCGTCAACGACCGGGAGTTTCTGGATGCCGGAACGGAATATAACCCGGGCAGCATCGTTGATGCTCATTTCCGGATCGGCAACAATAAGGTAGGTGGACATAACCCGTTCCACGGGGGTTGTTGCCGGCACGAAAAGGAGGTCCCGGGCAGATATGTAACCCACTACTTCTTTACCGTCAATCACCGGGAATCCGTCATGGCGGGTTTTTTGTATGGTCTCGATGACATCTTTTACCGTCCCATGAACATCGACGGTTGCGACGTCGTAGGTCATGTAGTCCTTGACCTTTTTCTTATCCATTGCTCAGGTGTGTATCTCTCCCCGGTTACATCAAATGATCGTTCAACGGTCCATGGATCTGCCAGCAAGGGCCGGGATTTGGTTTTTTCCTGATAAATTCCCGCAGAAACACGTCATCCTTCAATGAAAAAAAGAAATCTGTTTAATCGACCGGGATAATCTTTGATCGACCGCCTTCCGCCTTCTTCAGGTGGATCTCCAGAACCCCGTTCCTGAACGTTGCATTCGCTCCTTCTTCGGTGGCGTGCGCCGGTAGGCCAAGGCGGCGCCGCAGCATGCCGTAACTGCGTTCCCGCATGTAGAAACCCTCCTTCTTTTCTTCCTTCTCCGATTTTCGCTCGCTCGAAATTTCCAGGGTCCGGGGATCGCAGAGACGGACCGTTACATCCTCTTTCGCAACGCCCGGAAGATCCGCTTCCACGATGATCTCGTCGTCTTTTTCCCGGACATCGACCTGGACGTCACCCCGCAACCCTGCTGCGACGCGACCACGCACCCCGGGTGCCGGGAGCATCGGGGTGGTCTCGAATCCTTCGAGGAGAGCATTGAAACGGTTCTCCATATCAGATAGAATATCGTCAAATTCCCTGCTGAATATCCCCGATTGACTACTTCTCCGTACAGCCATTCGTAACCTCCAGTTCTGTCTCTTGTGCACACAATCCTGCACGCTGCGAATAGACTATGTCCTCATATAAAATATTTTCCCGGCACAACGAAATTTCCCCGGTCTTCACTGGCGGAATCTCTCCGACGGGAACATTTCGAGTTCCGGGCCGTCAGCCACTGAGTGCTCGTACC
>JAJRCL010000244.1 GCA_028679035.1 Methanomicrobiales archaeon
GAGGAAAGTCCCATGCGAAAGAAGCGACACAACTACACCCCCGAGGAAAAGGCACTTATCCTCAACCGATGTCTCATTATCTGGAAACATAATGGCAATATGGACCATCGGACCTGCCCCCCTCCAGAAAATCATGCCATTTCTAGTGTAGTGTCTCCAACACCTACTTACTTTTAGAGATTTTCTCCAAGACTCGCTCGATGTGGGCACTCCATAGGAAAACCTTTGGTTATGATTCAACGTAACCTTCTCTCCAAAAATCTGATGCAGCCAAAAGGGGGAATTTCTGACATGCATGATACAGCCAGTATTCCGCAGTAGTTATCATCCGGCTTCGATGCATGTTTGTAGGTGATGTCGAGTTTCATATAATATCAACGGAGGTGCAGAATTACCATTGAAGTTTGCGATGTGCCTTCTTCCTGTATTTCACGAAGTTTCCATTTTTAGCAACTCATCAATTTTCAACCCGGATCCATTAGCGCATACCCTTAAAATACCCATTGGAAAAATTGACAAGTCATAATATCTATGCTTGTATTTAAGTAGTTCTCGATAAAGCCAAACCCTTCGCAAGAGGGGGGCGGAAAGCGACGGGTCTTAAAAGACAAAGATGGCCGAGCTGCCGAAGGAGGATGCCTTTGGTAAGCTCGGCCTTTTTTTATTTGTATCATAATTTCAGTGATTAACTTTATTCATTGTCCGACAAAACCAAGCGTGTTTTGAGAAGGGGCGGGAAGCGGTTAGTTCTTAAAGGTTAAGATTGCCGGAGGGTGTCTTAAAGAACCTGGCCACAATTGGAATATGACACAGGATGGCATAAAAAAGCGCACATAGGTTTCGCTATTCAGCAGAAGTTGTGATCGAATGATATTAAGCAGATGTTGAATTTATTTGACTTGGACATGTCCGCATCAAGAGCTTGGGAATGCCAAGGCGCAAAGAGGGCGAAGGATTTTTCTAATCGATTGAGGCTACGTGTGGAATCATCTGCAGAAAACATTAAAATCAAAATCCCGGTCAAAGTGGGACACGTAAGTTCACCGGCAAAAGAGAGGACGCACTGTCTCCAAAAGAAGCTCGTACGGACAGCTCTTTTCGTGGCAGTTGCGCTCGCTTCTTTTCACCCGGCCCCAGTTCCCGAAGCGGTGGCAGGCCAGTACTCCGCTATCATCCGGGTGAACGCCGTTGTCCTGGCACGAACTCAACTGAAGCCCCTTCGACAGCCAGCGATGCTCGTAGTAACGCAGGCCGACGTTCGGCGGGGTTACGTTGAAGTCAGCGGCGCCTCGCTCTTCGAGATCTGGAACAACAATCCGGCCGGATGTGTGCTCACCTTCGCGTCAAGCGATTTTCCATTCCGGGAAGCGGTCGTTACCGTGATGGGAAGAGAAATTATTGTATATCCGACGGGCGGCATGATCGTTATGCCGGTCAGAGGCAGACAGCAGATCACTCTGGACTACCGGTTTGTCCTCACCAACGAAGCGCAGCCCGGCACCTACGCATGGCCCCTCTCCGTTTCCGTTAATCCGCGGTAAAGGGGCGGGGATGGTGGAGCAGACGGTCACGATGCCGATAGGTGGTTGACGACGTTCAAACAGAACGAATCCCCGGCAAGGAGAAGGAATCCAACTGGCTCTCTGCGCTGAAGAGACCATTAGTCATGGCTATGCTCCTGCTGGCCGAAAGCCGAAGAATTGAAGGCAATTAGACTGCGCCGCCACTGAAATGGATGCAATAGAACAATGGATCGCGTCGAGTGTCAGCGATGGCCAGGCCAAGCTAAGAAGCGGTTGCAGCGATGGCGCTGGCGCACCGCCGCTGAACCGCGACGTTCCTGTGTAAGTTTCAGCTGGTATTATGTATCTCTTCCCTATAGGTCGCCGTTGCAACCTTGTACGTGCTGATCGGATTGCCGGAGCCAATGAAACAGCGGTAAATACCGTTTGAAGTGTGCAGTCAGAAGTCCTTCCTGATAGCTGCGCCGTTCAATCTTTTAGCAATTGCATAGTACGCAAGGCAATTTGTAGATATTCATGAAGGCGATTATAATAAAAGAATTCAAGGTCGCCGAAGACGCAATCCTCGGAGAGAAATCAAGTTGAATCCCGTATATCCGTTTGCGGCAGTAAAAATACGTTATGACAAATATTTAAAAGGAGGGAACAACATGAAAAGCAGAGAGGAACATATCGATAAGTTAGCAGCGCAGCTTAAGGAATGGTCCGCCAAAATCGATGAGCTTGAGACTAAGGCCAGTGCTACCAAGGCTGATGTGAAGGCCGGCTATGAAAACCAGATAAGGCAACTCAAGGATAAGCGGGATGCCGCGTTGCAAAAACTTCAAGAGCTTAAGGGTGCGAGTACCGATGCCTGGGACACTTTGAAGGCGGGCGCGGAAACGGCATGGGCAGACCTTAAGAACGCCGTCACAGCAGCGAAAGAGAGGTTTAAATAGCGGAGCGGGCCGAGCGCTCAGGGAAGCTGACTAATACAAATTTCATTCTGTATTCGAAAATATTGGAGCAAAGCAGGCTTACGGCTCTGAAGCCTAGCTCAGAAAAGTATCTACATGCAGATGCCAAGGCAATACCTAGCTATTAAGAAAAGCATCTACCTGTAGATGCTTGCATATATATAGACGGTGGCAGTCTAACGGTTTAACAACTGGTTCGCGCTAGCCGGGTAGAGTAAGGATCATCCTTTACACTTCTCGAAGAGCATTCTTTACACATTTTAAGTCATAATAAGCATGGAGGTAGAGGGATATGAAATTGCAGAAGGCAACCGATTGGATTTTGATGAGTTTCTCATTTGTATTGCTATTGACTGGATTCGGCAGCATAGCGGTCGGACAGTCACAGATGGATGATGTAGCCATAAAGGGATACGACACCGTCGCATATTTCACGGCCGGCAAGGCACTAAAAGGCAACAAGTCATTTACATTCCAGTGGCACGACATGACTTGGTATTTCTTAACCAAAGAGAACAAGGATCTTTTCGCGGCCAGCCCGGAGAAATACGCTCCGCAATATGACGGTTATTGTGCCTGGGCCATGACGGAGGCACGGAAAGCCCTTACCGATCCTGAGGTATGGGCGATCGTTAACGGGAAACTTTACCTGAACTGCAGCAGGACGGCGTATGAAAAATGGAGTAGGGATATTCCTGGTAACATCAAAAAGGCCGATACGAACTGGTTAAAGTTTGACGGCAAAAATTGATTGTATTGCTTCCATTAAATATATCCTACTGCGTTCTAGCATCGTATTGGAGGCCGATTCCGTTGGCATTGGGTGCGAGTCATCACTATGCCCTTGACTTCTGACTAATCAGTGTTTGAGAGTCTGTGCTCGCGACCGCGGCACGGCTCAATACTATGTTCATGTGCATGATACAATCAGTATGCTTTGCTCTTCTTATAATATTGGCACTGAAGACTAGCAGGTGCATCGCCGAGTACCCGAATCATGGATGAAGTGAAGAATATCATTGAAGTTTTCAGTCAAACCTGCTTCCTGTACTTGTTATAGTCTAAATTGTTTGTAACACTGAAAGATCCAACCTGTATCTGACAGCATGATAGTAACAACTCTATCGCGATCCCCATTGGCGGGATTGACAGCACCATGTATCAGGCATATATTTGTAAAAGCCAGCCAGTTGATTATTGCGCAGCCGAACTATGGACGCTTCTTGCGGAACTGGCCCGATCTACCCAATAAGTGGTTATCTGAAAAACAATATGTCACCAAAAAAATATCATATCACTCTATTAATAATTGTATTGGCATTCTGGATATGGTCTGGAATTAA
>JAJRCL010000181.1 GCA_028679035.1 Methanomicrobiales archaeon
CCCGGGCGGGCGGTGCAACCGACGGATAACTTCATGTGTGGCCCTCCTTGACGATCGCAAACGCTGTGTCTGCGGCAACGATATTTTTCTCGGCAAGCTCTTTTTTGAACCGGTGCCGGATGGCCATTTCGAGAGCATCAAACTTGATCTCCCCGCTCGCGGCGGCAAATGCTCCCATCAGGGCGGTATTGGTAATCGGTACTCCCAGTACTTTGAGTGCAATGCCGGTTGCATCGACGGTAATCAATGTGACGCCCTCCGGTGGAGATACATCGAGCATCTTTTCCGTATTGACAATGGCTATGCCGTTTTTTTTCATCCCGAGAAAGACATTTACATCCTTGATAAGCGTGGGATCCTGTACAATGACATAGTTCGGCTCGTAGACCTGGCTCCGGAGCCGGATTTTCTTCGTATCAAAGCGCACGAACGCCTGGACAGGTGCCCCCCGTCGTTCCACACCGAACGCCGGGAATGCCTGGGCAAACGTCCCTCCCTCGAAAGCGGCGATCGCGATCAGCTCAGCGGCAGTGACAGAGCCCTGACCTCCTCTGCCATGGATGCGCAACTCCTTCAAAACAAAATACCCCCCTCAAAAATATTCAGATTGTTTTCCACTCTGATGCAGTACTTATTTTACATTATTATTAATTATAATTTGTTATATTCCGGAATCTTCCTCGACAGAGTACCGGGCTGGAACGGCCCGTGGACCCTGATACCCTAGTGTAGGAATCCATGTTCTCACGATCTTCGAAAGGAAAGGTTGTCCTTATATTCTGATAAACCGCACCTCGGGGCGTTCCAGTTCGTACACGGTTTTTGTCCGCTCCTCATAGACAAAGATCCGGGTTTCTTCGGAACGGGTGATTGGGTTCCGGTATCGCACCCGATATTCATTGTCATGGTACTTTTCCCACGTGCCGGAAGCGGTTCCAAGAGGGGAAATCATGGAAAAACTGCCGTTCTGATCGAAATGCAGTCGGATATCGATCCCCAGCATGGAATACTCCCACGTGCCAACAACCGGTTCCTGTAAAAACGTGCAGCCGCTGCCTATAGCCGCAAAGACGAGAAGGAAAAGGATCGCACGTGCATGAACCTGCATAAAAGAAAAAGGCTTTCGGGATACAAGAATCTGCCCGGTTGCGCTTGCGATTTTGATCTAATTTCTATATTGAATTTCTATGTATCATGATACCCGGCACCTGGGACCGGTTGGTTACGGGATGTCTTTTTCCTGCCATTGCACCGGGATACCCAGAATTTCCGTCTTTCCTCCAAAAACATCCCGGGCCATTTGGGCAAGCCCTTTGGCAGCGCACCATTCATCATAAACAGTGACCGGAAGATTCAGGAGATCCTCCACCAGTTCGGCAATGGGGGGTGCCATGGTTCCCGCAAGTGCCACCCGGGCACGGTCGTTCAGGATCCGGAGGGCGGCACATTCCATAGCGGTGAAAAGGGCAAGTGCGGGAATACGCTCCTCTTCCGGGAGCGAAAAAGTTACCCCGGCATGCTGGAAGGCTTCGTTTGCAGAGAGTTCCCCCCGGTCGATCCGGCGGATCGCATCCACGTCGATGGCGCCATGTACCATGCCGGGTGCAAAAATGCAGGCATCAATGGCGCCGGTAATGTTTCCGCCGCTCACGAGAAGGGTCACGGTGTTGGAGGAAACGTCTGCCACCACAAAGTCGTCGCCAAGGTCCCGGTGCACCCGGTAGGCGATCCCGACTTTCTCAGGACTCGCCTGGTGCGAATAAGCCTTGAACCGCGGATCGGTTGGGGATCCCCGGTGCAGGCCCGGAATGACAACGGCAGGAAGCCCGGAGCGTGCAATTTCATCAAATACCCGTGTTCCCCCGCCAATATGTTTGCCGGCCCCGTCCTGGCTGATGACCCCTCTTCCCGAGACCTGGTGCAGGGGGGTTATTGCAGAAATGGCATCTCCCATAGAGTAGCAGACGGCAACACCCTCGATTTCCTCTAATGGCACAAGGCTATGGAGATCCCGCCAGGAGAAGCGTGTTGCCTCCTCGCGCGAGAGTTTGAACTCAGCTGCCTCCGAGGCAAACCGTATCGCCGTTGTACCATGGTCTATACCGATAAACATGTCATACATCCCGGCAATTTTTATTATCGCTGTACCGATGCAGGCGATCGCGGATTCTGATTATTCTCTTCTTTTTCTCCCTCCAGGGTAAAAAGAACGTTGCCCCTTTACCGACTTCACCGGTTGCCCAGGCGCGTCCCCCGTGACGCTGGATAATGCGCTGGACAATCGCAAGGCCCACGCCCGTCCCCTCAAATTCCGGAGAACTGTGGAGTCGCTGGAACACACCGAACAGCTTGTGTGCATACTGCATGTTGAAGAAAATGTGGAGGGGGTGGTCCGGTGAACGCATGCCATCCTCGCAGGTCACCTGGGCAGGGTAACCGATTCGATTTCTTTTCTTAATAATCGTAACGTGTGCGAATGCGCAACTTAACCCTATCTTTGGGATGTTCTGTTCACGCAAATTATGGACTGGCCGGAGAGCACAAGAGCCATTATATTCCCCCTTCCACAGTACTTCCGATGCACGGTATCGTGACCGGTGGTGCGGGGTTTATCGGATCTCATCTCGTGGATTGTCTCGTCCATAATAACTGGGATGTTACGGTGATTGATGACTGCAGAACGGGAGGCACCCATAATCTGCAGCGGCATCTTGATACCAGGGCAATCACGTTCCTGAAAAAGGATTTGAATGATGACGGATGGCAGGAATCATTCCGGAATGCAGACCATGTTTTTCATCTCGCAGCGGATCCCGACGTCAAGGAAAGTGCGCGTGACCCATCCGCGACCATCAGGAATAACTTCACGGCAACAGTACGGGTGCTTGAAGCAGCCCACCACCATGGTATACCTGCAATCGCCTTCACCTCCACATCGACGGTATATGGGGATGCACCGGTAATCCCGACCCCCGAGACGTACGGGCCACTGGCGCCGATATCGGTGTATGGCGCAACAAAGCTCGCGAGTGAAGCCCTGATAGCGGCATACTGCGGGACCTGGGGTATGGATGCCCAGGTCTTCCGGTTTGCAAACATCATCGGTTCACGTTCCAATCATGGCGTGTGCTGGGATTTCATCCAGAAACTGCGCCGGGATCCCGGACACCTGGAGATTCTGGGGGACGGGCGCCAGGCAAAATCCTACCTTGAAGTGCATGCATGTGTGGACGCGATGCTCCACGTAAGTGGAAAAAGCCCCCCCGGCTATCAGGTGTTCAATATCGGTTCCGAAGACTGGGTCGATGTCCGCTCCATCGCTGACATTGTCACCCGGGAAATGGGTCTCTCCGGAGTCGAGTATCGCTTCAGCGGCGGTGCACGCGGATGGGTAGGAGATGTCCCCCGCATGCTTCTCTCCATCGAAAAGGTCAAAGCGCTGGGATGGCACCCCCGGATCGGTTCGCAGGAGAGTATTCGCGTCGCAGTGAGAGCCCTGCTGGAGGCATAGATGTTCTCTTCGTTCAGTGAGAGAAGAGGGCAGGTATGAAGTGCGCCGTTCTTCTCGCCGATGGGATGGCTGACCGGCCGCTGGAACAACTGGATGGTCTGACCCCGCTCGAGTATGCCGATACCCCGAACATGGACCGGATCGCAAAGGAAGGGGCATGCGGTATGCTCCGCACGATTCCCTTTGGGTTTGAGGCGGGAAGCGATATCGCAAACCTCTCTATCCTCGGCTACGATCCGAGGATCTATTACACCGGGCGTGGACCTCTCGAAGCCGCTTCCCTTGAGGTGGATCTTGGCGACACCGACATCGCGTACCGCTGCAACCTCGTTACCATCGAAAACGGATTGATGCAGGATTTCTCGGCAGGGCATATCACGAGCGAAGAAGGGGCAGCGCTGATCCACGCTATCGATGGCCTGGTACAGGCCGTGAATCTGTATCCGGGTGTGAGTTATCGTAACCTCCTCGTGGTGCCTGGCGGGTCTGGTGCCGCAACAACCCCTCCGCACGATATCGTGGGTAAACCGGTTGCAGAACACGGTCCACGGGGAGGAGATGCCCCCCTGCTGCGCAGGACCATGGCAATGTGCACGCATATCCTCACTGGTCATCCGTTGAACCACGCCCGTACGCAGGCTGGTAAACCTCCCGCAAACGCTATCTGGCCCTGGAGTGGGGGAAAAAAGCCGGCCCTCCCCCCGTTCCACAGAAAATTCGGGATTGACGGTGGTATGATAGCGGCGGTGGACCTGCTGAACGGGATCGCCCGGTACGCGGGGATGGAGGTGGTCCGGGTCCCCGGGGCTACCGGGTACCTTGACACCGATTACCATGCCAAGGGGAGGTACG
>JAJRCL010000030.1 GCA_028679035.1 Methanomicrobiales archaeon
CATTCGATCTCGTAGTACCCTTCCTGGAGGACGTAAAAATCCCTCCAGACATTCTCTATCCGGCGTTTCATCATCGACCCGAGCGGCCCATAGTCGATAAAACCCGCCACGGACCCATAGCACTCCGCCGAAGGCCAGATGAACCCCCTCCTGCGGGCGAGTTCCATGACCTTCTCATAGATATCGTTCATCGGATCACTGTCATGTATACATTCGCCAGCTGATTATAAAAACACCATTCGGCAATTCGATTGGCAGCAAAGATTATCCCGGAACCCGGCACGGGTCCGGACAACCCTCTCAGCCAGCGTCCGGGACTACATGGTTCGGATCCTTCATGCACTCCCGATTCCGGTTCCCGTACTGGTGCAGCAGACTGCTTGCGGTTTCCGGAGAAATTCTCTGCACAATGGCACAATGGAAAATCGTGGAAAAAATCCAGATAATTCCCTGATTTATATAAAGTCCCGTAAATGGCCCGGGTTTGCTCAGCCACAATCATTATATACCTGGGAGCTACTTGATATCGGTAATTAAAATGTGAACCACTATGCAAGTTGACACCAGAAAACAACAGCTGCTCCAGCTCTTCACGAACCTCACGAGCAAGACGAAGATCGTCGAACCAATGAAAAAAATTCACGGCTCTCTCCGTGACCGAGAGGCAATCGAGCGGGAAATCGCGCTGATCATGCGGGAGATCCTCGACCATGGGGACTTCAAGACCAAACTCGCTCCGCGTCAGCTCGCACGTCTCGTGATGGCATTCTACGAAGGCAAAAACGACACGGAAATAGCCCGTGCCCTCGGCGATGAGAAGCTCTCCAAAACTGTGGCACGTGCACGAGTACGGCTGAAACTCTTCCGGGACCTGGACTTCAAGATGCCGTTCGACCGGCAGAAAATGGAGGACCTCCTGAATTCCGGCAAAACCATGAAGGACGTGAGCGAGATACTGGATATCAGTCCGTCAACCCTTCGGGAATACCGCCACATCATCGAAGAACAGCAGGACCATTCCATCGATTATTACCTGGAGCGTATCAAGGATGTCATGGAAGACCGTGACCTCACCCAGCAGATGACCCATGGTGTCACCATCGACGGGCTATCCGAAGCGATCGATATCACCGAAGCAGAAATGATCGACCTCGCCTGAATATCCCCATTTTTCCTATCCAAATATTTTTTTTGCCAGCTCTCACATGTGCGATTTTCTGTACCGAAGGTTTTCGGCTTCTGCCATGACAGATTCCTTATCTGGAAGCGTGTATACACTCTCCTTATGCGTCTTACATGGCATGGGCATGCGTGCATCAGTATGCAGGGATCGCGGACCGTGCTCGTCGATCCGTTTGTTCCTTCCGGTGAACTGCCGCAACAGGTCGATATTGTAGCAATCACGCACGGGCACGACGATCATCTCGGGGAAGCCGTAAGCCTGAAGAAAAAAACGGTCGCGGTAAAAGAGATCGCCGATGCTCTCCGGGAGCGAGGGGTACCGGCGGAAGGAATGAATATCGGGGGAACCATCGACGTGGACGGTGTATCCTTTACCATGGTCCCTGCCTTGCATTCCTCCTGCCTTGAGCTGGCAGGGAGCTGCTCGTACGGGGGGACTGCGGCCGGATATGTCATATGTCTCGATGGGGTCTCCGTGTACCATGCAGGTGATACGGCACTTTTTACCGACATGCAGCTGATCGGTGAGCTCTACCACCCGGATGTCGCGGTCCTGCCCATCGGCGGCCGGTTCACGATGGGTCCGCGAGAGGCGATGATCGCGGCAAATTTCATCGGGGCACCACTGATCATACCGGTCCATTACAATACATGGCCGAAAATTGAGCAGGATCCCGTTTTATTCAAGCATGCAATCGAGCGGACCACTGATCTGTCGGTCGCCATCCTGAAGCCGGGAGAACTGATTGAAGTGCTCCCCCGGTCCTGAGAAAACGACTGCGTGCACAGGAACGTCGGCCAGCCGATGCATTCTCGGGAGGAGTGCCTGTTGGCTTTCCGACAATTCGTGAAAAAACTTAACATCACCGCCGGCAAGAACCTCATTATGCTCCAGTGTGCAATCTGCCAGGACTCAGGGCCCCTGCGCTGCCAGTACTGCCGGGACAACGGTTTCTTCGAGTACCGGATCTGTCCGGCGTGCAGCGGTGTGGTGCGGCAGACGTGCTGTGTCTGTGGCGGCACCGGCGAGATCCACCCGAAAGAATAACATTTTCCCGGGTGTCTCGACGAGCGGGTTTCTTATCTGATGAGATAGCCCTCTGTTGTTTTGTTTATTTTCGGCCGAGGGAATTTTCGGATTCTGGAGGATTTTTTCATCTGGTCCCGGGTGACGTCCCGCTCGTTATCAGAACGATCGTTTGCCCCGGACCAGGAAACCCGCCCCCAGGATTGCCACACTCGAAATAGCAGCGGAAAAACTGTTTGTTGCAGGAGCGGTGGTTGGGGAAGGAGGGGAAAGGATCGGTACTGGAGTGGCGGAGGATATCCCCGGGGTAATTGTCGTAATCGGCGGAATAGAAGTCATAGAAGTACGCACCGTTGGCGTTCCTGCTGGTCCTACCAGGACAAATGTCGACACACTGGAAGATACGGAATCGACATGATCCCGGTCACGGGGAAAGCTTTCTGCATAGACTGCATAGGTCCCGGCATCAATACCGATTCCCGCAGTCTCCCAGTGGTATTGCCAGTGATTGTCAGTCCCTGCCTCTGTACGGGTGAAACTTGCCGGGTTTCCGTCGATCACCGCGCTATGGGGATCGTCCAGTCGCCCACCGGCGAGAGGAAGATTGGGACCGGTGATGAAAAGATAGGTGACACCACTGTCCGTATTTACTCCCTGAAGGAGTATTTCCTCGCCAAGGTAGGCAGTTCGGACATCCGTGGGATCGGCCGCAATACCGTGAACGATCAGCAGGACGGGGAGAACGATTGTCATTACAAAGAGACGATATTTCCGATCCAGTCCCTGTGAACCTGTATCTGGCATCACGATCCACTCTGTTCATGTCCACGGTATCGCTGCCTAGACTCCTCCCTGGTCAAAATAACCCCTCTCCAGGCTTCCATTCTGGGAGAACCCCCGGCTCTCCCAGTAACCACGGTAACTGGCGTCGTCCGAGAGCTCGATCTCTTTCACCCATTTGATATATTTGTATCCCCATTTGTCCTCCGCAACGAGCTCAAAGGGAAAACCCCGTTCGGGGGGGAGGGTGACATTGTTCATTGCGTACGCAAGCAGGATATTTCGTTCCCGGATGAACGCCAGGGGGAGGGATGTCGAATACCCGTCGACTGCCCGGAAGATGACGACGTTTGCACCCGGGGACGGGCCGGCACGATCGATCAGGTCGGATACAAGGATCCCGTCCCAGAGTATCCGGACATTCCAGCCTTCGACACAGTAGAGGGTCACGACCTTGCGGTAATGGGGAAAGGATGCAAGAATGTCACTGTACGTATAAGACATTTTTTTTCCGGCAAGCCCTTTCACCGAGAGAGAATACGTGGAGATATTCACTTTTTGAGGCCCACGGATCGCATTTTCGTGAAAATCGGCAATCGAGGAAAGACGTTCCCCCTGATATTCCCGTACTTCAACGGCGGTGA